>JACQUR010000098.1 GCA_016210245.1 Chloroflexota bacterium | reverse complement strand
GCCCCCTGGGCACCACGCTCTGCCGCCCTCGGGGCGGCGGGGCGACCGGGCCGTCGCCCCCTACGGCTCGGCGACCGCCTGCACAGAAACTGGTCACAGCGCGTCCGCCACCTATGCTTGACCCTGTCCGGTGGTGCGCATACAATGGCTGTCACCAGCACCGCGACTGACTTCGGACTCGGGCGAACGCGATACCTCCCACTTGACTCTGGCGACTGCCATCTGAGCGACACGTTCCTGTGCAGGCACGCCGCTGGCGAAGGCGGCGGCACGAGGCACGATGAGGTCCACTCGGCCATCGGGCCGAGGCTGAGCGGAGGGATGGGCGATGCAGCGGGGATACGCCCTGCGCCGGATCCTGGAGAACCTGGCCACTGCGTGGGTGGTCCTCTCCCTGGCGTTCGTGCTGTTCCGCCTGCTGCCAGGGGATCCAGCCGCGGTCCTCCTGGGGCCGCTGGCCGATCCGATCGTCCGCGCCCAGGTGGCGGAGGAGCTGGGCCTGAACCAGCCCTGGCCGGTGCAGTACGCGGGCTACGTGCGCCAGATCCTGGGCGGTGACTTTGGCGTCTCCTTCCTCACCCGCCAGCCGGTGCTGGACATGGTGGGGCCAGCGTTCATGAACACCTTCGCCCTGGCGGTGCTGAGCGCTGTGGTCAGCTTCAGCCTGGGCACGGTGCTCGGGGTGGTCCTGGCCCGAAAGCGGGGCACGCGGTTCGAGGCCGTGTGCATGACCATCGCCCTGTTCCTGCGCTCCATGCCGCCGTTCTGGGTGGGCCTGCTGGCCATCATGCTGTTCGCCATCCAACTGAAGTGGCTGCCCTTCGTCGGGCTGCGCAGCGCTGAGACGGTCACCGAGAACCTGCTGAGCGTGTACCTGAGCTGGGACTTCGTCGTCCACGCCATCCTGCCCGTCGGCGTTGGCTCCCTGTACTTCATGGTGATGCCCTTGCTCCTCATGCGCAGCAGCGTGCTGAGCGTCATGGGCGAGGACTTCACCGAGCTGGCCAGGGCCAAGGGGCTGACCGAGTGGGCCATCCTCTTCCGCCACGTGGCCAGAGCAGCCATTCTGCCCGTGGCCACGGACGCCGCGGCCTTCATCGGCTGGGCCATGGGGGGACTGGTGACCCTGGAGGTCGTGTTCTCCTGGCCCGGACTGGGCAAGCTGCTGGTCTCGGCGATCGATTGGCGCGATTACCCGGTGGCGCAGGCGGCGCTGTTGCTGATCTGCGCCACCACGCTGACCCTGAACCTGGTGGCGGACCTGCTGTACGTGTACCTGGACCCACGCGTCGAGATGGGCTGATTGGAGGGTTTCGTGGTCGCCTACGCGGCCCGCCCGGCGAGCTACGTCGTCCGACTTGCCCGCGCTGCCTCCTGGGACTGGGGGATGGTGCTGGGCCTGGTCGTCCTGGCTGTCTTCCTGGTCGTGGCCGCCATCGGCCCGGCCGTTGCTCCGTACGACTGGATGCAGATCAACCGCACCGACCGGGGCGCGACCGTGGGCCTGCAGCCGCCCTCGGACCGCTTCTGGCTGGGCACAACCAACATGGGCCGCGACATCTTCAGCCAGGTGCTGGTCGGCACGCGGGGCGCGCTGGCGGTCGGCGGCGCCGCCGCGCTCTCGGTGGTCACCATCGGCCTGCTGATCGGCCTGCTGGCCGGGTATTTCCGGGGCTGGGTGGATTCGGTGCTCATGCGGCTGGTGGACCTTGCCTACTCCCTGCCGCTCGAGCCCATTGCCATCGTCGTGCTGGCCATCGTCTCCCGCTCCTTCGTCACCATGGTCCTGGCCATCTCGCTGCTGGCCTGGCGCGGCCCGGCGCGGGTGATTCGGGCCCAGGTGCTGTCGGTGTCCCAGCGTCCGTACATCAAGGCTGCGCGCATCGCCGGGGCCGGCCACACGCGGCTGTTGTTCGTCCACATCCTGCCGGACGTGCTGCCCCTGGCCTTGATGTACCTGCCGGTCGCCTTCGGACGCGCCGTGCTGGCCGAGGCCGCTATCAGCTTCCTGGGCTTCGGGGCGCCGGACCTGATTACCTGGGGACAGATGCTGCAGCAGGGGTTCGTGGCCGGCGCCGCCCGCACCGCCTGGTGGTGGATCCTGGCTCCGGGCGGGTGCATCTCGGCGGTGGTGGTTTCGGTCTTCTTCGTCGCCCGGTCGTTCGAGGATAGCCTGAACCCAAGGATGCGCCAGTAGTGAACGCCCTGCTCGAGGTCCGTGACCTGCGCATCGAGTACCCGGTTGGCAGCCGCCGCCAGGAAGGCTGGGTGTGCGCGGTCGGAGGCGTCTCCTTCAGTGTGGCCGAAGGGGATTCGGTGGGGCTCATCGGCGAGTCGGGCTGCGGCAAGACCTCGGCCATCCGCGCCATTCTGCGCCTCCACGCGCCGGCGACGCGCGTCTCGGGCCAGGTGCTGTTCAGAGGCCGGGACGTGCTGACCCTGCCGGAGGCGGAGCTGCGCCGGGTGCGCTGGCAGGAGATCGCCCTGGTGCCCCAGAGCGCCATGAACTCCCTGAACCCGGTCCACTCCGTGGGAGCGCAGATTGTGGAGGGGCTGCTGGCGCACCAGTCCATGCCCTGGGGGCGGGCCTGGAAGCAGGCCGGGGAGCTACTGGAGATGGTGGGGGTGCCGGGAGAGCGCCTCAGGGCCTATCCCCACCAGCTCAGCGGGGGCATGAAGCAACGGGTCTGCCTGGCCATGGCCCTGTCGCTGCGCCCCAGCCTGCTGCTGGCCGACGAGCCGACCACTGCCCTGGACGTGATCCTGCAAGACCGCATCCTGGCCGAGCTGGAGCGCCTGCGCAGCCAGTTCGGCGTGGCCCTGGTGCTGGTCACCCACGACATCAGCGTGGTGGCCGAAACGTGCCGCAAGGTGGTGGTGCTCTACGGCGGCCAGGTGGTGGAGGCGGGGCCGGTGGACGAGGTGTTCACCGCGCCCGCCCATCCCTACACCATGGGCCTGCTCAACTCGTCGATCACCCTGCGCGGCGCCCGGCGCGCCATCTCCATTCCGGGCACGGTCCCGGAGCCGGGCCAGGGGCAGCAGGGGTGTATCTTCGTCGACCGCTGCCCGTTCGCCACGGACCGTTGTCGCTCGGAGCGCCCCTCCCTGGCGCCCATCGACCAGCAGCGCAGGGCGGCCTGCCACTACCGCGGCGAGGCCGCGGCCTTCCGCCAGCGGGCAACGCACGAGGAGTTGTGGCAGCAGCAGCAGCAGCTCCCCCCAGGGGCGAGCCTGCCGGCGATCGAGGCTGCCGACCGGGACGCGGAGACGCGGGGACGCGGAGACGCGGGGACTTCCGACGGGGTGGTAGAAGAAACCGGCGCGCCGCTGGTGCAGGTGGGGGCCGTGCGCAAGTGGTTCCCGGTCTACCAGCTCTTCCCCCCCTCCTGGCTGCAGCACCGGCCCGCCCGCTACGTCAAGGCGGTGGATGGAGTAGGCTTCAGCGTCGAGCGCGGGGAGGTGCTGGGCCTGGCCGGGGAGAGCGGCTCCGGCAAGTCCACCACCGCCGAGTTGCTGGTCCGCTTGCAGGACTGCACCGCCGGCAGCATCACCTACCGGGGGACCGACGTTCGCGGGCTCAAGGGCGTTGCCCTGCGTGAGTTCCGGCGCCGGGTGCAGATGGTGGTCCAGGACCCGTACCAGTCTCTGAATCCGCACTTCTCCGTGCAGGCGCTGGTGGAGGAGCCACTGGCCGTCCACAGCCTGGGCCAGGGCCGCGAGCGACAGGAACGGGTGCGGCAAGCGTTGCACGACGTGGGCTTGCGCCCGGCCGAGCGCTACCTGGACCGCCGGCCCCACGAGTTGAGCGGCGGCGAGCGGCAACGGGTCTCGCTCGCCCGGGCGCTGGTGCTGCAGCCCGAGTTCCTGGTCCTGGACGAGCCCACGTCCATGCTCGACCTCTCCCTGCGGGCCGGGCTGCTGAACCTGCTGCAGCGCCTGCAGGAGCAGTACCGTCTGACCATGATCCTGATCTCTCACGACCTCGCGGTGCTGCGCTACATGTGCCGCCGCATCGCCATCATGTACCTGGGCCAGATCATGGAGATCGGCGAGACCCAGGTGCTGATGGACAATCCCCTGCACCCGTATACCCGGAGCCTGATGGCGGCTATCCCCAACCCGGACCCTCGCCAGCGTCGGCCCAGGACCGATCTGCCCACCGACCTCGACGAGCGGGCGCCCAGGCCGCCCGGCTGCCCCTTCGAGCCGCGGTGCAAGCTCCGCATGCCCGCGTGCCGCGAGCGCAAGCCGGCCCTGTTCGAGCACCAGGGACGAGAGGTAGCCTGCTGGCTCTATAGCCTAGTCCTGAGTGCTGAGTCCTGAGTCCTGAGTGCTGAGTGCTGAGTCCTGAGTGCTGAGTCCTGAGTGATGGGCGGTTACTCAGGACTCAGCACTCAGCACTCAGCACTCCCGAAAGAGGAGGCGGTCGAGTGGCCGAGTTTATGAAGCTGCGGTTGAGGCGATACCCCGTGCGGGCGATCCGTTTCGGGGCCCGGACGGAATTGGCGGCCGAGGTGCTGACGGTCGACCGGGACGAGTTGGCGCGGCTGGTGCTGGCCGACCCGCGGCTGGCGTCCGTGAGCGTGGACGTGGCGGTGCCCGGCGAGAGCTGCCGCATCGTCCACGTGCAGGACGTCATCCAACCCCGGGCCAAGATCGAGGGGCCGGGCACCGTGTTCCCCGGCTTCCTGGGCAGCGGGCGCACCGCCGGGTCCGGGACGACCCACTGCCTGGATGGCATGGCGGTGGTCTCGTGCGGCGAGATCGCCGACAAGGCCTCATCGGAGGGGCCCAACAGCCTGACCGGGCCGCGCAACCGGATCATCGACATGAGCGGTCCGGTGGCCATGGTTTCGCCCTTCTCCCAGACGCTCAACCTGGTGCTCACGTATCGCCCCGCGGCGGGCATGTCGCCGCAGGAGTTCGAGGCGGCCATGCGCCTGGGCAGCCTGCGGGTGGCCGAGCGGGTGGCGCGGGCGAGCGAGGGGCGCCAGCCGGCCGAGGAGGAGACGCTCGAGCTGACTCCCGCGCTGGGCCTGCCCCGCGTGGTCTACATCACCCAGTTGCAGAACGACGGCTTCCTGCGCGACACCTACCTGTACGGAGAGGTGGCCGGCGCTGCGACGGTGCCGACGGTGCTCCACCCCAACGAGCTGGCCGACGGCGTCCTGGTGAACGCGTCCATCTCCTTCGCCGCCGTCTCCACCCATGCCTTCCAGGACAACCAGGTGGTGCGCAGCCTGTACCGCCGCCACGGGAAGGAGGTGGACTTCGCCGGGGTAGTGGTCACCACCCGCCACCACCTGACCGACGCGCACAAGGGGCAACGGGCGTGGTTCGCGGCCAAGCTGGCCAAGCAGTTGGGCGCCCAGGGGGCAGTGTTGAGCCAGGAGGGGGGTGGCAACTCGATCGTCGACCAGATGCTGTGCTGCCAGGCCTGTGAGGCGCTGGGTATCCAGACCACGGTGCTGACCTACGAGATGGGCGGCTCGGATGGGACGGACTTCCCGCTCATCTACCACGTGCCGGAGGCGCGAGCCATCGCCAGCACCGGCAACCGCGAGGTACGAGTACACCTGCCGCCCATGGAGCGGGCGCTGGGCGGGGAGCGCTACCTGTTCGCCAACACCCCAGCCGTGGGGCCGTACACCACCCACGTGGCGGACATCGCCTTCGCCATCGACCTGTCCGGCTTCTGGCGTCTGCGGACGTGGGCGTACTGAACCTCTCCCCATCCCTCCTGCCCCCGTCCCCTCCCCTACCAGAGGAGGAAAAGGGGGAGATGTCCGGAGAAAGGAGGTGCTACTCGAGCACGAGGAGCCTGCCTGATGTGGCCTTGCTGACCGCTGCATGGAGCTCTCGACATCGCCGGATGCCCGTGGCGCGGGGGCAGCCACAGGGGGCTGCCCCTACGGTCCCCCGCCGTTGCGCACGCAGCCTGCGGGGCACGGGCGGGGGACTGTAGGGGCAGCCCCCTGTGGCTGCCCCCGCGCCACGCTGCTCCGCCCGAAACGAGGTGAAGATGTCTATGCAGCGATCAGGAGTGTGTTCGTGGGAACCCGTTGGGAGGAGTTGAGCAAAGCCAGGCGCGGCCAGCACGAGGGAGGACTGAGTATGCGCGCGCGGAGCAACAGAGGATACCTGCGTATTGGCACGGTTGTGTTCACGGTGGTGCTCGTGAGCCTGGCCTGTGCCCCCAGGGCAGCGGAGTCGCCTGGCCAGGCAGCGCCGGGGTCGCAAAAGGCCGCCCCGGCCCCGGCTGTGGCCCTCGGGGACACGGTGCCCAGGTTCAAGATTCTCACCCCCACCGCGGCGTATCGGCCAGAACAGGCCGAGGCCTGCGGCATGATGGCCACCGAGCTGCAGAAGCTGGGCTTCTCGGTGGAGGTTGCCACCCACCCGAGCTGGGGCGGCTTCGTCAGCCAGGTCGGCAAGCCCTTCGACTGGGGCATCGGCTGCGCGGGGTTCGTGCCCCGCGAAGACCGCCTGGAGCCCAACCAGCTCATCGGCACCTACGAGTCCAGCTTCGCGGACGACGGCCCCAACTACTCGGGCTACAAGAGTGCTGAGTACGACCGGGCTCTGGCGGCCCAGCGGGCCGAGATGGACCAGGAGAAGCGCCGGGCGGCGGTGTACAAGGCTCAGGAGATCCTGGCCAGGGACCTCCCCATGATCACCCAGTTTCACCCGGCCCTGACCCACGTGTACAACAAGGCCAAGTTCGGTGACGTGGTTTCCATTCCAGGCGTGGGCCTGTGGAACGTCACCAACTTCGTCAAGGCCACGCCTCTGACCAGCGACACCGTGTATCGCGTGGGCTTCGTAGGCGACATGAACAACCTGAACCCGCTGCGGCCAGTGGGCTCGTTCGACGCCGACGTGATCCGTCTGATCTGGGAGCCGCTGGGCAAGTTCGATTCAACCGGGAAGGTCGGCCCCTGGCTGGCCGAGAAGTGGGAGACGGTGAACCCGACCACCGTGCGGGTGACCATCCGCGACGGCCACCGCTTCCACGACGGCCAGCCGGTGACGGCCAGGGACGTGGCGTTCAGCTACAACTACATGATCAAGTGGAAGCCGGCCTGGTACCGTGCCGCCATCGAGCCCTTCAAGAACGCCGAGGCCACCGACAGCCGCACGGTGGTGTTTACACTGAGCGAACCCTTTGCCCCACTCGTGCTCACCCTCGCCTGGGTGCCCATTCTGCCCGAGCACATCTGGAAGGACGTAGTGGAGAAGGAAGGCGCCAAGAGTCCCGTCGAGTTGAAGAACATCCCGCGCGTGGGCAGCGGCCCCTACCGCTGGGTGTCCCAGACCCAGCAGGTGCTGCGCCTGGCCCGCAACGAGGCCCACTTCAGCCCGCCCAAGGCCAGCGAGTTCCTGTGGACCGCCTTCAGCAACCGCGAGTCCGAATTCCTGGCCATGGCCAACCAGGACATCTACTTCCACGAGCAGAAGGGCCTGACCATCGCCCAGATGGAGGAGGCGAAGAACTACCCGCACCTGGAGGTGATCACGGAACCGAGCATCGACGTGACCTGGATGATCTTCAACATGCGGGACAACTCGCCCTTCAAGGATTTCGCCCTGCGCCACGCCGTGGCCCACCTGCTGGACTACGAGGGTATCGTCCGCGACATCCTGAAGGGCTTTGGGGAGCCAGGGCGGGGGATGATCGCGCCGGCCAATAAGTTCTGGCACAACGCCGAGATCCCGTCCAAGGAAACGGCGGGCAAGACCCACTACCACCAGTACGATCCGGCCAAGGCCCGCCAGATCCTGCAGGAGGCCGGCTTCGGCTGGGACCAGGAGGGGAAGCTGCACTTCCCGAAGGACTACAAGCCAGCAGTCCTGCCTACCGAGCAGAACTGCTGCAAGTGAGGCGAGTGGTCAGTGGTCAGTGGTCAGTGGTCAGTGATCAGTGGGATGGTGCGACGCCCCGCCGACTGCCGACTGCCTACCGCCTACTGACCACTGGCCACTGGCCACTGACCACTGGAAGGGAGGCGATTGGTGACCGAGTTCATGCGGCTCCGGCTCAGGAGGTACCCTGTGCGGGCCATCCGGTTCGGCCCGCGGACCGAACTCGCGGGGGAGGTGCTGTCGGTCGACCGGGAGGAGTTGGCCCGCTTGTTGCTCGCCGACCCGCGACTGGCGTCGGTGAGTGTAGACGTGGCCATGCCGGGCGAGAGCTGCCGCATCGTCCACGTGCAGGACGTCATCCAGCCCCGGGCCAAGATCGAGGGGCCGGGCACGATGTTCCCCGGCTTCCTGGGCAGCGGGCGCACGGTCGGGGCCGGGACCACCCACTGCCTGGACGGCATGGCAGTACTGTCCTGCGGGGAGATCACGGCCAAGGCCTCGGCGCAGGGGCCGGCCAGCGTGACCGGGCCACGGAACCGGATCCTCGACATGAGCGGTCCGGTGGCCATGGTTTCGCCCTTCTCGCAGACGCTCAACCTGGTGCTGACGTATCGGCCCGCGGCGGGCGTGGCGCCGGAGGAGTTCGACGCGGCCATGCGCCTAGGCAGCTTGCGCGTGGCCGTGCGTCTCGCGCGCGCGAGTGAGGGGTGCCAACCGGCCGAGGAAGTGCTGCTGGAGCTGACCCCCGCGCCGGGCCTGCCTCGCGTGGTCTACATCACCCAATTGCAGAACGACGGCTTCATGCGCGACACCTACCTGTACGGGGAGGTGACCACGGCCGCCACGGTGCCGACCGTGCTGCACCCCAACGAGTTGGCCGACGGCGTCCTGGTGAACGCGTCCATCTCCTTCGCCGCGGTCTCTACCTATGCCTTTCAGGACAACCAGGTGGTGCGGGGGCTCTACCGCCGCCACGGGAAGGAACTGGATTTCGCCGGAGTGGTGGTCAACACCCGCCATCACCTGACCGATACCCACAAGGAGCAGCGGGCCTGGTTCGCGGCCAAGCTGGCCAAGCAGTTGGGCGCCCAGGGGG
>JACQUR010000100.1 GCA_016210245.1 Chloroflexota bacterium | reverse complement strand
GTCCATCCCCTCTCTCGCGAAGGTTGCCGGACCGACAGGGGCCGGTATTCTGGCTCGCCCGCCTTGCGAACGGACTTACAGTTGCGGGACAGCGCCGGCCTTGCACCGGACTTTCCCGTTTGAGCTCCCGGCTTTACCCGGGAGCACCCCTGCCAGGACTATTCAGTTGAGTCGATTCTAGCTCGCCCGCGGGCGCGGGTCAACTCATCCGCTGGCCAATGCGCCCGACTGGAAGGACAGCGCGTCGTGCGCTTCCCTCGGCAGCATGCGCCCCATCAGCTTCTCGATCGCCATCGCATGGCTGCAGATGCCCCAGGCCGGGAACGAGTGGCAGGTGCAGTGCCACCTGCCGGCCTGGTAGGTGACGGTGTAGGTGTCGTGCTCGCCCTGGAACTGGACGCTCAACTCGGTGAACTGGACCCGCTCTGGCTCCCTGGCATAGAGGTTCGCCTTCTGAATCTTGCTGATGAGGCTCGAGTGCATGTGTTTCTTCTCCACGTAGGGATTGCCCGTCGGATGGCCAGAAAGCAAAGACGCCAGCGTGCTTGCGCACCCTGGCGTCAACCGGCTTCAGTGGCTCTTCGCTCTGCTGGGCGGACGCTTGTCATCCACTACCCCTGCTTGTTCTCAGTATAGGCCAGCGTCGGAGAGGCTGTCAAACAGAGATGACATATGGGAAGGCGGGAGGTCGGGCAGGACTTCGGACGTGATGAGCAATTCCGTGCGCGCGCGGTCGGGAAGGTGGCCGGGAGGCCAGGTTAGGTGGCCGCCTGCAGCGCCTCGCTAGCTGCGGCGAGGGTGAAGGCCACGTCCTGGTCGCTGTGCGCCGCCGAAAGGAACGCGGCTTCGAACTGCGATGGGGCAAGGTAGACGCCGCGCTCAAGCATGGCGCGGAAGAAGTGGGCGGCCTGGTCGGGGGGCGTGCCCCACCCCCGCAGGCTGTCGGCCAGGGTGGCGAACTCTTGTGCTTGCCTTTGTACTCCCAGGCGAAGTGGCCGCGCTTCCTGCCGCGGCCTCGGGGTGTGCGAAAATAAGAGCTGGCGGGCGCCAGGTTCGGTCCAGGCACGTCGGCGCCTGCATGCTGGTCCTGCCAGAGGGGAAGGAATGAGCACCAGCACAGATATTGGGGCGATGTTCCCACCCAGGAGGCAGCCGTAGCTCAGCGTTTGACGATCACCGCCGCTTCATACAGTTCCGGACGCCCGTTCTGGGGCTTCTGCCTCAGCCCAGTGCCTACGATGCTGTTGCCCACTCGTTTCGACCGGATGCGCTCAACCTGGGCGTCCAGCCCGTGAAGCGTGGCGATCTGGCTGAGGACCTCGTCTACTCGAAAGTCCATGCCCTGGAGCAAGGAGTTGCCGACGACGACAACCGCGTGACCTCCTGGCTTGAGCAGCGTGCGAAGGAGGCCAAGGAAGCGGTAGCTGTCGTTGAAGTACGAGGCCACGTAATTGGCCCAGCCACTGCCGCCGTAGATGCCGTGTTCTGAACGCAGCGTCCTGAGCTCGGCCAGTTGAGACTCCAGGCCGGGTAGGTTGAAGCACAGCTCGACGGCCTGTCCATCACGCACCGTCTGCCAGAACTTGCCGAAGCTCTGCTTCTCCAGGCGCGCCGCGTCCGCAGGGCTGGTGACGAAACCAAGCCAGTAGAGCTGCGGGCGGGTGTTGCGCACGTAGTGGTAGTTGTTGAGATAGGGCGGCGACGTGATCGCCAGATCAATGGAGCCCGGCGCCAGGTGACTCAGCGCGTCGAAGAAGCTGCCCTGAACGATGTGCGCCCGCGGAAGCTGCGGAAGAAGCGACAGCTCCGAGCGCAGCTCCACCGCGTCGGCCACCATGTGCTCGAGCTTGCTGGCGATGGCCGCACCGACGGAGGCGTTCTCGACCAGCGGCTTGCCGAGCTTGCTGCGCGAGCACAGGCTGGGCTCGTAGGAGTAGTTCGAGTACGAGACCAGGGTTGAGCCAAGCGCTAGGCGAAAGTAGTCCTGGATGGTTGGGTCTTCGATCCCACCGATGAAGTCGAGCGTCCACAGCACCTTGAGCTCGACGGGCTTGCTGAAGAACGGCTCGCGGGTTCGGAACAGCTCCGGCGGTCGCGCACGTGGCACGGGGCCTGGATAGGGTTGTCGTCCACGGGCGAGCGCGTCCCACCATCGGTCAACGTGGCATTCGAAGGCCCGCATAGAGGTGGCGTACTGGTCGATCGTCGTTCGCAAGAGGTCCAGGTCGAGCCTGGCGACCTCGAGCTTGCACCGCGCGGCGAGCGCAGCGAAAGCGTTCAGCTCGAAACCGCAGGTCTGGAAACCGCGACGAAGCGCCTCCACGTTGGTCGTGCCGACACCTGCGAATGGGTCCAGCACGGTCGCCTGGGCCGCGCCAGTGGGCGAAAGGTAGCGGTCGATGGCGGAGTTGACGAATTCGGCCGAGAAGCCGGCGATCCAATTGGCCCACCGATGGAGTGAGAGGCTCTTGTTGCCGCTATTGGTCGGATCCTTCAGACGCTCGACCTTCGGCCCGTCCTCGCTCCAGGCCAGGGGTAGAGGCATGGCATTCACGGCGGATCGTACTCCAGGCTCGCCGGCCCTGCCGAGCGAAGCGACCAGCTATTGTACGGCCAGGCGCGGATCACGCGAACGGTTGCAAGCTTAACCCACGGACCGGACACTACAGGTCTAGCACGCCTGTTCTATCCTGTCAAGCGCTGTGATGCCCCCGCGCATCGGAACTGGCCATGAAGCGGTGGGCAGCAATGGCCCCCAGGGCCATGACCAGGGTGGCCGTGGCAAAGCCGCTGGCCAGACCGAAGCGGTCGAGCATCAGGCCCGTGGCGAGCGGCCCCAGGGCGCCGCCAAAGTAGCGCAGAGAGGCGTAGGTGCCCACGGCGGCACCCCGATTGCGGGCGAAGCGCTCGACCATCAGGGTAAGTTGGGCCGGCACGCCTAGCCCCAGGCCGAGCGAGAATCCGCCGAAGCAGAGCGCGAGGGCCACGGGGAGCCAGGCCGCCGGGGCCAGGAGCACGCTGGCCACGTAGAGAGCCGTCCACGCTATAGCCAGCCACGCGCCGACGAAGATCAGACGGCGAGCGCTGTAACGGCCGGCCAGACGGCCGCCCAGGTGCGCGCCGACGAACACCCCGAGCGGGTTGGGCAGGAAGATCAGCCCGATGGCAGCCTCCGCCAGGCCGGCACGCTCGCGCAGCACGGCCGGCGTGTAGGCGACGTAGATGAACTGGGCGAACCACTGGACGAAGGCGAGCAGGAGCACCCCCCTGGTGGCCCGGTAGCGGAGTACGGCGCCCACGGCCGACAGGGAGAGGCGCTGGGCAGGGGCAGCAACCTGCGGCAGGAAGGCCGCGGCGGCGCCGGCCACCAGCAGGCCGGCGGCCGCCAGCACCAGCGAGTTGGCCTGCCAGATGAAGACGACGGCGATGGCCGAGCCGAGGATCGCGCCCAGCGTCCCACCCACGGTGTTGAACATCTGGAGCGCGGCCATAGCCCTGGTCCGCGTGGCGTGGGGAAAGCGGTCGGTGATGACCGCCCCACCCACTACCAGCCCGGTGGCGGCGCCGGCGCCCTGGAGCGCGCGCGCGAGCAGGAACACCTCAACCTGGCCTGCCAGGTACGCCAGCACGCTGGCGCCGCTGTACAGGAGCAGTCCACCGACCAGGAGTCGCTTGGCCGAGAAGCGGTCCGCCAACGGTCCGGCCACGAGTTGCGAGCACGCCAGGGCGAGCCCGTACACGGACACCGTGGCGCCGGCCCAGGCGTTGGTGGTCTGGAAGGCGTCGCGCAGCGCCACCAGGATCGGGGCATAGCTCATCTGTGAGCAGGGACCCAGCGCGGACCCCAGCCCCACGACGAGCAGGATCAGACGGGCACGTTCGCCACGCCCCGACCGATGAGTTCCCTGCGCACCCGCTGCTGGCACGCCCATCGCCCTCGCGCTACGACTTGTCCTGGTGGCCGGCGACGAGCGCGTAGCCGACCGCCGCCCCCAGGGCCAGGATGGCGGCCGCAGTCCCGAAGCCGCTGGCCAGGCCGAACCGGTCCAGCGCCAGGCCGGTGACCAGCGGCCCGGCGGCGCCGCCAAAGTAGCGCAGGGAGGCGTAGGTCCCCACTGCCGCCCCGCGATTCCTGGTGAAGCGCTCGACCATCACCGTCATGTGGGCCGGCACGCTCAGCCCCACGCTGAGCGCGAAGCCCGCCTGGAAGACGATGAGGGCCGGGAAGGTCCAGGCGGCGGGATCCAGGAGCAGGACGGCGGCGTACAGGGCGGTGGACGCTGCCCCGAACCACGCGCCCAGGAACAGCAGCCGCCGGGCGCCGTACCGGTCGACCAGGCGGCCGCCGACCTGCGAGCCGGTGAGCACCCCCAGGGAGGTAGGCAGGAAGAACAGCCCGATGAGGGTCTCTGGCAGGTCGAACCGCTCGCGCAGGACGACGGGCATGTAGGCCACGAAGGTGAAGTGGCCGAGATACTGGACGAAGGCCATGAGCAGGATGCCGGCGGTCACTGGATAGCGGATCACGGCGGCAATGGTCGACAGGCTGAGCCGCTGGGCCGGGGCGGCGGTCTCCGGCAGGTACCTGGCGGCCAGGGCGGCGACGGCGAGGCCGGCCACGACCAGAGCCACGGCGTTGGCCTGCCATACGAAGGCGAGGGCGATGGCCGAGCCGGCCAGCGGGCCCATCGTTCCGCCAATGGCGTTGAACATCTGGAGCGTGCCCATGGCCTTGCCGCGCTGAGCCGCCGGGTAGCGATCGGTGATGATCGCCCCGCCGACGACCAGGCCGGTGGCCGCGCCCGCGGCCTGGAGCGCCCGGGTCAGCAGGAAGACCTCGATCTGGTTGGCCCAGTACGCCGCCACGCTGGCCGCGCTGTAGAGCAGCAGTCCGCCAACCAGCACACGCTTGGCCGAGAACCGGTCCGCCACCGGCCCGGCCAGGAGCTGGGATAGGGCCAGCACGAAGCCGAAGACGGACAGGGTGGCGCCAACCCAGGTATTGGTGGTCTGGAAGGCCTCGCGCAGCGCGACCATGTTTGGTCCGTAGATAGTGTTGGAGAACGGACCGAGCGCGGAAGCGAGCGAGACGATGAGCAGCGTCAGCCCGAGGCGCTCGCGGCTCACGGAGACGCCTGGGATCGAAGTGCGCATGCGGGTTCTCCGAGGGGCGAGGTGATGGGGCGGCGAGCGCTCCGCGTCAGTATACCGGTCGGCGCTCTGAGGCGCTGGAGTGAAAACGGTGGGGGGTGCGGTTCACGATTGTGCGTGCGAAGCGCCGCCCTTCCTGGGAGCGCAGACATCCTGTCTGCGCGGGCGAGCCGTACGACCCCTCGTGGCC
>JACQUR010000111.1 GCA_016210245.1 Chloroflexota bacterium | reverse complement strand
CCCTGGCAGGGAAGGGGGCCGGGGGGTTAGGTCCGGACGTCGCCCCCAGCCCCACCCGTCCCCGCGGAGGGGTGCCACTCCAGTCCCGTATCGTCTCCCCCTTCCCTGGCAGGGAAGGGGGCCGGGGGGTTAGGTCCGGGCGCCGGGGGGTTAGGTCCCCGGCGTCACCGCCTCCGGCGGCCACAGCCCGGCCTCCTTGGCCAGGTCGCCCCCGTTGCCTACCACCACCGTCCCGGCCTGCGCCCACGGCACGTCCACCGTCCACAACTGCAGCGTCGCCCGCTGCAGCCGCACCCCCACCACCGGCCCGTACTGCTCCACCGCCAGCGGCAGCCCATACGTCTCCAGCCAGTCCGGGTCACTCAGATAGTACTCCCGCAACGCCGGATAGGGGTCCAGCAGCCCCACGTGCCGCGCCACCACCGCCTCCCAGTCGAGTCCCGCGTCCCCGCTCGTGTCCGCCGCCCGCGGCACCTGGCGGAAGGCTTCCAGCCACCCATCCGCGCCCTGCCGATTCAGGTCGTCGAACACGTTCACCGGCACCGCCCGCCCCTCCTCCGGCCGCCACTGCAGCGCCAGCTTCTGAAACACCTGGGTGAGAAAGCCCCGATGCAGGAAGCGCCCGCTCACCGGATAGCCTGCGCGCGCTACTCCCCCCAGCCGCTGAAACTCACTCCAGAACCCCGCCTGCTCGTCGTCCGTCAGCGCAAAGCCCGCCTCCCCGGCCCCGTTGAACCCGTTGGCCTCCTTGAAGAACCACCCGCCCGGCACCTCCCAGTCCTGCACCCCCACCTCCCGCGGCACCACCAGCACCGCAAACAGGCTCAGGTGCGGCAGGCTGCACGTCAGCGCCCCTCCGCTCGCCCCACACGCCAGCGCCCCCCAGCTCCGCTCGTTCCAGGACGCCACCTTGATCCGCCCCAGGTCGTCCCCCGCCCGCGCCAACTCCGCCGCCGTCGGCCGATAGCTCAGCACCAGCGGCGCCACCAACCTCGCCACCGCCCGCCCCGTGGCCGCATCGGCCAGCGTGAGCTGAAACGCCCGCTCGCCCATCTGCAGCCCCGCCGGCGCTGGCGGCACTCCCTCCGGCCGCAACGACAGATACTCCACCACCGCCCCAGCAACCCCCGCCGCCTGGGCGGGCACGAGCACCTCCACGCCGGGACTGCCGGTTGCCACCTGCCCGCCTGTGGGCGGCACGGTGGCCCGAGACGGCACGCCGACGGGCTCCGCCCCAGCCGGCAGGGGAGCGCCGGCTGGCGGAGCCGTCGCAATTGGCGGCGGTGCTGGCGCGGCGGTCGGCAACGGAACAGCCGTCGCGGCGGGTGCGCGCGTCGCCGTCGGCGGCGGGATCGGCGTCGGCGCCAGGGTTGCAGTCGGCTCAGGCGGCTCGGTCGGAGCACTGCTGGGGGTATCAGTACCACCCGAGTCACCGCCCGAGCCGCCGCTTCCTTGGATTGGTGTAGCCGTGGGGAAGCAGGGAGCCGTGCCCACGCACACCTGTCCGTATGCGCTACTCCACGAGCCACCCAGGTTGGTCAGGACGACCATCGTGGCAGCCGCGACCAGGGGCCATCGGAAGCGCCAGAACGAGCGCCTCCGCCAGCGCCCCGGGGAGGATTCGGATTCTGCCACCGTGTGCTGATCTCTGTTCACTCTCGCCCACCCTCGCTCTCTTGCGCGCCCGCGTCTCGCAGCGTGATCCAGCCGTCACCGCCGGGGCACCCCTGGTAGCTGGCGGAAGCCCCCTGGGGCCATTCCACCACCACCGCCATCGATCGACACTCCACGCCGGCCTGCTTCTGCAGGAACAGGCGGTGAACTCCCGCTCCCTCTTGCTCCTCCAGGCCTGTCACATACCGTAGCCGCACCGTCCGTTGCTGGCCGGGCGACAGCGGCAGGTAGCCCTCCACCAGCGTCCGGCCGAACTCCTGCCGGGGCGGCGACTGGTCCGCCAGACCGTCGACCGCCACCTCGCGGGCATCCGGCGGCAGGTACACCCGCAGCCAGTTGCCCCAGAAGCCTGGCGTCTCCACCAGCTTGCCGGTCGCTAGATCGAACGCCTGCCCGCCCAGCATGATGGGTGGCATCCAGGATGGGAGCCCGCGAGGATACACGTTCGCATAGCGCAGCGCAAGGTCGTGCATCGCACTGCGGTCCTCGCCCACGCTCACGCGCAGGCTCGCGTCCGTATCAATAAACGTATACGCATCGCCGTAGGAGACGGCTGTGTCCACCACAAAGAGCGAATCGCCGGCCATGGCTGGCATGGCGCCGGACCATCCGTGGGCCTCAGTCAGACGGATGAGGCGCGGGTCCTTGAAGGCGAGCTGCAGGTGTTTGGCGTCCAGGACCTGCACGAGCGCTTTGCCCAGGGGGACCAGCTCGGCCGGGGAAACCTCGAGCAGGCGGGCCAGCAGCGCCCGACCCACCGGGGCCAGAAACGCCGCCTTGGCGGCGTGGTAGGTGGCGCCGGTGGCGATGGCGCTCCGCGAGTAGAGCTGCTCGGCCGCCAGGCGCTCGAAGCTGTCCGCCTCCACCCTACCGTGGCCGGGTACGTCGAGCGGGCCAACCGCCCGCAGCAGCGCCTCGACCACGGTGGTGTCGAAGGCGATCACGCCATCGACCGAGCCGCGCCCGGCCCGCTGCCAGGCCTGTTCCACCTGCGCGGCTGTGGCTGGGAAGTCCGGCCACCAGTTGGCATCCCGCAGGGACCAGCCCCCCAACCCCAGGTAGCGCGCCAACGGGGCTGGTGCGGGCGGCGCCGCCACTCCGGGGTCGGCCTCGTAGCCCGAGCCGTACTCGAAGCGGACCACTGCCCCCCGGTCCAGGGTAATCACGCCGACGCTGCCGATGAACCCGCCGCTCGCCCGGATCTCGCGGCTGTTCTGGCCGAGCAGCAGGTAGCTCCGTGGCCCGTCCATCCCGAGCGCCGGCCCGAGCATACCTAGCGCCTCCAGCGCCTCGCGGGCTTCCGGCAGCACGGCCGCAGCCCGGTCGACGGCCGGGCCGAGTCGCTGCAGCGGCCCGCCCAGCGGCCGACCGCGCAGGCGGGTGAGCGCGGGCTCGACCCGGTCTAGCTCGCGCGCCAGGTCCGGGAGCGCGGGCGCGAGGCGGTCCACCGCCTGCAGGGCGCGGACCAGTCGCCCTGAGCCCGCGCCCTCGGCCAGCGCGGGCGCCAACGGCCCGGCGAGGGTGGCCCCCATGTGGGTCATCGAGACGGCGACCGCCAGCGCGTCCGGCACGTCGGCCAGCCAGCTTGCCTGGGAGGGCAGCACCCGGGTGAGGCCGAGGAGCGGCTCGATCGGCTGCAGCTCGGCCTGCAGTGCGCCGAGCGAGCGGGCGGCCGCCTCGAACGCCGGCGCGGCCGCGGCCAGGCCCCCACGGTCCATCGGCCGCTCCTGCAAGGCACTCAGGGTCGCCAGCGCCGCGCCAGCATCCTGCTGGGCTCTGCCCGCGGCCTCGGCGACCCGCAGCCCCTTCCAACCCAGCAGCACCACCAGCGCCAGCACCAGCGCCAGCATTCCCAGACGGAGCACATCTCCTCCGTTCAAGCGAGGACTTTGGCACATTGACCGTTCCTGGTGCCGGTCAGCGCACGAGCGTGCGTTTCACCGCATTTCCAGGTCGAAGAGTCGCAGATCGATATGGTAGTAGTCACGACTGGATCTGAGGCCGTAGCGCGCGGCGAACCATTGAGCGACGGTATCGCCAGGATCGACCAGTTTGGACGAGGCCAGAACCAGCCATGCACGCTCATACTGTTGGAGCCGCCTATCGAGCTGGTTCTCAAGATCGGGCGGCGAGACGCCGGCGCGGACCATTGTGCCCCGGTCATAGAAATCGAATGGGTAGGTCATGTAGTTGGCTTCGATCAGCACAATGTCGTTTGGCCCGGCTGATGCATGGATATCGGCAACGACCTGCCGCCATGGTTCCTTCGGCAGCACGGCAATCATGGCCAGCAAGGCGAGAACGCTGATGGCGAGTACGGTCTTGAAACTGATAGCTGGCCGAGGAAGATACTGGATCGACCATACTCCAGCTACGGACAGAAGTGGAGCAAAGATGACAAGCGACCTCTTCACGGTCATGGCGCCAGGGATGTCCATAGCTACAACCGAGAACGTCAGCACAACCAGGGTAGCAACCGCGACGATTCTTCTCATTGCTTCTTGTTTCATGCGAAGCGCGAACAACAACAGACAGCAGACAAGGGAAGTCGCACCCAGTACGGCGATGGCAGCGGTGCCAAGTCGCCCAATAGCCATGAATCTCGGTTCGCTCGAGAGGTAGTGAGATAACTGCACTTCCAGCACCGCAAGCTGGGGGGAGAAAACGACAAAGATGACAATCTGCATAAGAGCCCAGGTAAAGATCCTGGTTGGAGTGCTTCTCCGGAAAACAAGGGGTAACAGTAGGAACAACTGCGCAGACCACAACAGTAACATCGTATAGTCAAGGTATAGCCCAGCCAACGTGGACAGGAAATAGGCAGCCATAGAGTACAGTCTTCCACGCCGCAACCAGTGAACACATGCCAACACCGATAGGCTTCCCGCAAGACAGACCGCGGCGTACATTCGCGCTTCCTGTGAGTACCAAACGTGCCAGGGTGAGACAGCAAGTAACCAGGCAGCGCCAGGGCCGGTAGAGGCACTCCCTAGCAGGCGTCCTAGATGATAGGTCGCGATGATAGTGAGTGACCCAAGTATCGCCGAGAGCATCCGCGCCCACAGTTCGGAATCGCCGATCGCGAGCCAGTAGTGCAAGAGCACGTAATACAGGGGCGGATGTATGTCACCCCCATGGGTCAGGATCTCGGCGATCGGCTGCCGGGCGAGCCAGATACTGAATGCTTCGTCCAGCCAGATACTGAGGCGGTCAAGCCAGAAGAGCCGAATGGCGGCCCCGACCAGGATAGGGCCGATCGCCGGATTCGACTCCAGCAGTCGCACAAGCGCATGTTGAGGCAAGCGCTGCCACCATGCGCTGCTGGACTGTGGCCGAGAACACTCCAAGGGCGTGCAACTCCTCGTACCAGCATGCGAGGCCATGCCAACCAGACCCACGGCCTGGTAGTTTCCACCCGTTCCCACGGTGACATGATCCTCGCACACCCTATCGGAGTGGCGAGCGGTGTCCCCTAGCCACTCGCCACTCGCCACCAACCACTCGTCACTGGCCGCCCGTCCACGCCCGGAACCGCTCCCCGAGAGGCGTCAGGACGAACGAGTCCGGCTGGAACAGCGCGATCCCGGCCGGGGTAGTCGCAAAGGGCTCCGCCAGTGGCATGGTGCCGTACAGGAACCAGCGCTCGATGCGTGCGGGGGCGCTGTTCTGGGTGAGCCAGCCGAACATCTCGTCCAGGTAGCGGGCGAGCAGATCGGCGCGGAACTGCCCGCGCGGCTCGGCCACGTAGCCTCCACCCGGCCGCTCGACCCACTCGATGCCCTCATAGCCCCAGACCACGCCGAACTCGGTCAGCCAGAGCGGCAGGTCCAGCCCCTGAGCGTCCAGCCAGGCGCGCGCGCCCGCCAACTGCGCCTGGTCGGTGGCGGCATCGACCAGCGGCAGCCGCCGCCAGTCCAGACTGTAGGTATGCATCCCCCAGGCATCCAGCGGCAGTGGCCCGTAGCGCGCTCGGTACGTGTCTGCAAACACCTCCGACCACGTGCGCCCGCTCGAGAACCCGGGGCAAAGGGTACAGGTCACGTCCCAGTTGAGGACGTTGGGGCCGACCAGGCGCGCCGTGGAGTCCGCGCCCCTGACCGTGCTGGCCACCCGCGCCAGGAAGTCAGCGTAGGCGGCCGGGTCCAGGTCGTCCTGGCCGGGCACGTTCGGCTCGTTGCCCACGATCCAGGCCGCGCCCGGGCGCGCGCGAGCGCGTCGGGCCAGCGCCTCGAAGTCCACTCCTGGCCGCACCAGCTCGACCCGCCCGACGGCCTGGTCGGTCCGCCCGTCGAAGCTGTACCAGGCGCTGGCCCCAAGGGTCTGAAGCGCCGTGTCCATGCCCAGCCCGTCCCGGCTGGGGAGCGACCCGATCGCCACCACCCCGAAGCGCGCGTCGCCAGCCGGTCCTGGCAGAAACGCACCGTCCAGGCGCGAGGCCGGCAGTTCCCCTGGCCGCACCGGGCCGCGAGCGGTGGCTGGATCGTACTGTCGCGCGTAGCGGCTGCCGGCCATGGCCGCGGCCAGATCCGGCGACAGCCCCTGGCCGGTCAAGACCTGCTTGAACAACTCCCCCACCAGCAGTCCCTCGGTAGCCCCCTTATCCTGCTGGTAGTGCATGATCCCACGCTGGAAGCGCTGGTAGATAAAGGTCGGGTTGTTGGGATCTGGCGTCGGCCGGCTGGTGGGCGCACCCCAGACCTCCAGGCCGAGCAGCAGCGACAGGTCCGGGTTCTCTCCGCCCTCGAGCCACGCCCCCTCCGGCTGCACGCTGCGCAGGAAGGTCTGGAGGAAGTTGACCGGCTGGCCCTGGAAGCTATCCGGCACCTCCTGCCGCAGGAAGGCCACCATCTGCTCGGCGTAGTCGGGACTACCCGGGGCCGGCGTGGCCGCCTGCAGCGCCGGGTCGGGGGCTGGCAGGGTGAGGCCCCCGACCCGCTGCAGCCCCGCCAGTCCGTCGTCGAGCAGGTTGGCGAGCTGCGCGTGGCCATCCGGGCCGATCTGAAGCAGGGCGCGCTGGAACAACTGGCTCGTCCGCCCGTGCAACACGAACGGGCGAGAGATCGGCTCCCCGAAGGTGGACAGCCCACCCCGCTGTTGGACGTACTGCCAGAAAACCGGGTCGGCGACCGAGAACGACGGCTGCGTGCCGGCGGTTTCCGGCACGGCTGCCAGTGGCAAGACCAGGCCGAGCGCCAGGCTAAGTACGAGCATGCGCACGAGGGCTGTTTTCACCTGCCTATCACCTCCGCGGGTTGGCCATTCGTGGTGAGTCGACGACGGGACTGGCCGCGCAGGCCAAGAGGCAGCGCCAGCAGCCCTCCCAGGGCGAGGGAGGCCAGCAGCACGACGTGCAGCGCCAGCGCGGCCGCGACCGACGCGCCCGGGCTCAGGCCCGCGGCCGCCAGGGGCGCGGCCACGGCCAGCTCGAACACCCCGAGCCGGCCCGGCGCGCCGGGCACCAGTCCCGCCGCGTACGCGGCCACGAGCATCACCAGTCCGGGCGCCAGCTCAACCGCCAGACCGAGGGCGCGCAACACCGCCAGGTTGGCCAGCAGCCCCAGGCCGAGACTGGCCAGGGTCAGGGTTGCCGCCCCGGCCAGCACCCGCCCGTCGCGCAGGTGTCTGACCCCGTCCAGCCAACGTGGCAGCCGCGCCGGCTTGCCGAGGCGTGGCCCCAGGACGAGTGCGAGTCCGAGGCCAGCGGCCAGGGCGAGCGCGAGCGGGGCCTGCACGCCGCTCGGCCAGAGCAGGGCCAGGCTCAGCCCACCCAGCACGGCCGCGTCGAGCGCCTTCTCCACGATCACCGAGCTACCCGCCGCGAGCAGCGGCCTGCCCTCCGCTCGCGCCGCCGACGCCACGCGCCACACGTCGCCCGCGCGCAGCGGGGCCAGCGCGTTGAGCAGGCGCGAGGTGAGCACGACGCTCAGCAGGCTCGGTAGAGTAGCGAATCCCACGCCCAGGAGCAACTGCCAGCGCACTGTCTTGACCACCTCCACCACCAGGACCAGGGCAACAGCAAGCGCCAGCCACCCGATGCTCGCCCCGACCAGCGGCTCGACCAGCTCCCGCCAGGAGGATCGACCCGCCAGGTCGCCAGCGCTGCCCAGGAGCGCGGCCAGCGCGACCAGCGCCAGCAGCGAGAGCAGGACGCCCATCCAGCGCACCGCGCGCGGGCTCACCCGTCTGAGGCCGCGGCGAGCGACGAGCAGCGCGAGCAGCCTACCCATCGCTCATCGCTCCTGGCTCATCACTCGCTCGGCCGCGACCGGGGCCCGGCGCCGCGACGCTGCTCTGTGGAGCCCCAGCGCCAGCAGACCGAGCAACAGGCCCAGCCCCTGCGCCAGCGAGCGGGCCAGCAGGAGCAGCGGCACCAGCGGCACCAGCGGCCGATCGGTGGCCCAGGCACGCCGGGCGAGGGGCAGGCTGGTGGCCAGAAACGCCAGGCCCGCCCCCTGGGCCAACGGCAGGCCGAGCGCAAGCCACGGGCTCGCAACCGCCGCCGCGGCCAGGAGGCCCGCCAGCGCGATCTGCACCGGCATCAGCCGCGGCGTGTAGCCGTCCTCGCGCAGGCGGGACGGGAAGCGGCGGTAGAGCCGCGCCCGGTAGTACCCGAAGCGCAGCTTGCGGAACAGGTAGCGGGCCAGGCCCTCCGGGTGGCGGTGGCGCACCCGCGCGCCCGGGGCGTAGACCAGTCGCTCGCCGCGGGCTGCCAGCCGGAAGGAGAGGTCCACGTCCTCCGCCGAGGGCGAGGGAAAGGACTCATCGAAGCCACCGTAGTCCAGCAGCACCGTGCGCCGGTAGGCGGCGCAGGCGGTGTCGACCACGGCGATCTGGCGGCTGGCTGCCAGCCGCGCCTGCTTCTCCTCCAGCTCCAACTGGGTGAACCGGGCCACCACCGCGCGCTGGCGCGAGGTGTAGCCGCCGCGCACGCCCGCGACCCGAGGGTCGGCAAAAGGAGCCAGCAGCGCCTCCAGGCAGCCCGCCTCGGGCACGCAGTCGGCGTCGAAGAACACCAGCACCTCGCCGCAGGCAGCGCGGGCGCCCGCGTTCCTGGCCGCGGCCGGCCCGAGCCCCGACAGACGGAGCACGCGGGCCTGGCGGGCGCGGGCCACCTCCGCGGTCGCATCGGTCGAGCCGTCATCGACCACGATCACCTCGTGGGGCGCGACGCCGCTCGAGCCGGCGGCCAGCGCCGCCAGGCAGCCGTCCAACTGCCGGGCCGCGTCGCGGGCCGGAATGACCACGCTGGCGCGCAGAGCGGCGGCGAGTCCTGAGTCCTGAGTCCTGAGTCCTGAGTGCTGGCTGGCGCCAGGCGCCACAGTTTCAATGCGCTCCGTCGCCCCGTCGCTCCGTCGCTCCCTCGCTCCCTCACCCTCCCGCAGCCAGGCGGCGACCTGGTACGCAGCCAGGGCGAGCAGAAAGCCCCCCAGCACATCGCTCGGCCAGTGGTATCCATAGTACATGGCGCTGTAGCCGACCAGCCCGGCGAGCGCCAGCGGCGCAGCCTGCCCGAGCCAGCGACTCAGCCGCGCCCTCCGGCTCGCCGAGCGACGGACCAGGTCGATCGCCAGCAAGGCCAGGAACAGCCCCCGGCAGGCATGGCCGCTGGGGAAGCTGCCCCGCTCCCGCGGCGGCCGGGCCGGCAGCGACGGAGCGGCGGCCGGCCCCGCCGCCGCGGCCACGAACGCCTCGCGGGCAACGGTGTCCGCCTGGTCCAGGGCGTACCCGGCCTGGACCACCGGGTGCTCGACCGGCAGCGCGGTGGCAGCACGATCGAGGGCGTGTGCGCTCCCCGGAGCGGGCTGGTCGACCACCAGGCGCAAGCCAGCCTGGAAGCCGATAGCGAGGAAGAGAACCAGCGGAGGGAGAGCTGCCCGGAGCGAGCGGCGCCGAACCAGCAGTCCGCCCGCCCAGAGCAGTGCCAGCGCCGCGTCCACCTGGACGAATCCCAGCCGAAAGATCCAGTTCATCACCTCGGTCAGGGCGGCCGACCGGAGCTGGACGACGAACCCGAGCCCCAACTCGTCCACCTGGGCCAGGAGCCGCGTCTGCACCAGGAGCGTCAGGACGCCGAACAGGCCCAGCAAGGGTGCGAGGTCCTTCGACAAGCTCAGGATGAGCGGGAGATGCGGGGACGCGGGGACCGGGAGACGCGGAGATGGGGAGACGCGGAGACGCGGAGACGCGGGGAGGGGGCGGACACGCAGGTCCGCCCCTACCTGGCTGCCTTCTGCCTTCTGCCTACTGCCTACTGCCCACTGCCTACTGCCCACTGCCTACTGCCTTCTGCCTTCTGCCCACTGCCTACTGCCTACTGCCTACTGCCTCCTGCCTCCTGCATCCTGCCTTCTGCCTCCTGCCTTCTGCCTCCTGCCTTCTGCCTACTGCCTACTGCCGACTGCCGCCTCACCGCTCACCGCCGAGGCGCCGGCCAGGGCAAAGAGGGTGGAGACCAGGGCCTCCGCCGGCCCCATCTCGGCCAGCCAGCGGAGCTGCTCGATCCCTCGAACCAGCTCCTCGCGGCTCGCCGGCGCCGCTGCCCGGGATAGGACGCGAGACACGCGCGGGTGCTTCGTAGGCGCCAGTGACTCAGTGCTGCCGACCAGCGACTCGTGGAGCTTCTCGCCCGGCCGCAACCCGATTTCGCGGATCTCGATGTCCTCGCCGGGTCGCAGCCCGTGCAGGCGGATCATCTTGCGGGCGAGGTCGACGATGCCAACCGGGTCACCCATGTCCAGGATGAAGAGCTCCCCCCCCTCGGCCTGGCAGGCGGCCTCGATGATCAGGTTGGCCGCCTCCGGGATGGTCATGAAGAAGCGCGTGGTTTCGGGGTCGGTGATGGTGATCGGGCCACCCTGGCGGATCTGGCGGGCGAAGATGGGCACCACGCTGCCGCGGCTGCCCAGCACGTTGCCAAACCGCACCGCGCAGAAGACCGTCTGGCTGCCCGCCGAGAACGCCTCGATCAGGCGCTCCCCCACCCGCTTGGTCGCACCCATCACGCTAGCCGGCGCCACCGCCTTGTCGGTCGAGATGAACACGACTCGCTCGCACCCCTCTCGCTCGGCGGCCAGGCACACGTTGAAGGTGCCCAGCACGTTGGTGATCGCGGCCTCCTCCGGGTGTACCTCCATCAACGGCACGTGCTTGTAGGCCGCCGAGTGGAACACGACCGCGGGTCGGTGCTGTGCGAACACGCGCCCGATCCGCTCTGGGCGCGTGACGTCGGCCACGACGACCTCGAGCCGCGTCTGGCTGGCGGCGCCTGGCGACTCGAGCTCCGCCGCCAGGTCGAAGAGCCCCGTCTCGTTCGTGTCCAGCAAGATGAGCCGCTGGGGGCCGATGGCTGCGACCTGGCGGGCCAGCTCGGAGCCGATGGACCCGGCCGCGCCGGTGACCAGGACCGACCGGCTCAGCGCGCCGTGAGAGGCTCGCCGAGCGAAGGCCACCGGCGGACGACCCAGCAGGTCCTCCAGCCGGGCGTCGCGGAACAGTGCCGTCGATGACTGGCCGGCCAGCACGTCCGGCAGCCCCGGCACGATCTTGATCCGCGCCGAGGTCGCCTCGCACCGGGCCAGGATCTCCCGACGCTCCTCGACTGACACGGAGGGGATCGCGAAGGCGATCACTTCCACCTTGTGCTGCTCCACCAGGCGCTGGATCCCGTGGCGAGTGCCGGCGACGGGCAAGCCGTGGATGCGCTGCCCCTGCTTCTCCGGGTCGTCGTCCACGAAGCAGACCGGGCGGTAGCCCAGAGCCGGACTGCACAGCAACTCGCGCGCGAGCCACTGGCCCCGCTGGCCTGCTCCGACGATCAGCAGACGGCTTCGCGGTGGCCTGCGAAGCGCCACGACCACCTCCTGGAGCAAGCGGTGGCGGAACCTGATTACGCCCATGCCCAGGAGGGCAAACAGACCGCCCACGGGCACCACGCTGAGCGGGATCGGATGCACCAGGGAGAAGACCACGGCATCGACGATGAAGACCAGCCCGGTGCTGAGGACCGCGGCCTGGGCGAGCGCCAGGGCGTCGTACATGCTCGCGTACCGCCACCCCCTCCAGTACATGCGGAACAGGAGACTCGTGGCCACGTAGGTGGCCACCACGGCAGGAAGAGCCTCGCGCAGGCGGATGGTGTAGGCCGTCGGAACCGGCCCATCGAATCGGAGCTGCAGGGCGATGGCGTAGGCGCCCGCGACGACGAGCCCGTCGAACAGGACGAACAGCGCCCAGGTAGCCACCCGACGGAAGGTGCGTCGGGTCGTCTGGAGCCGGCCAGCCGTGGACTGCCCCACCGCGTCGCCGGGCGTAGCGTCCGTCGGGGCGCCACGCCCGGCCTCGGCCGGCTCACTGGCCGGAGCTGACATCCGATCTCCTTGTGTCGTGTCCACTCCTCTACGTTCAGGACTGAGGACTGAGCGATGGGGACTGAGTAGGGGCTGCCCCGTGGCTGCCCCGTGGCTGCCCCGTGGCTGCCCCGTGGCTGCCCCAGCCCTCACTCAGTCCTCATCGCTCAGTCCTCAGTCCTGAACTCAGCCGGCCTTCTTCAGGTGCTCCTCGGGCAATTCCACGGGAATCAGCCGCCGGAGGAGTTGGACCAGCACCTGGGAGCGGCCGTTGGGCGAGAGACTCCGATTGAAAACCCCCTCCAGGTATTGGAACGGGCCGCTGGTGATGACGACGCGGTCGCCCGGCTGGAAGCTGCTGATTCTGCCATGCCTGTTCGCCAGTGCCAGTCGCGCCCTGAGAGCCGCCACGAAGTCCTCGGGGAGCGGGGTGGGCTCACCCCGCTCCCCGAGGAAGTAGGCTACGTCGGGCGCGCAGCGGGCCGCCAGCCACTGGTCGGACGGCACCTCCAGGTTGGCGAACAGGTAGCACGGAAAGAGCGGTTCCGCGTCCCGGCGGCCGGCCCGCGGCTTCTGCTTGTGCAGCAGAGGCAGGTACACCTCCACCTCTCGCTGCGCCAGCGCGGCCGCGGCCTGCTGCTCCTTTCTAGGCTTCGTGCGTGCGACGTACCAGCACGTCCCCATTGCTCGTCCTACGCTCCTTGCCTCATGGCCTCACCGACTCGCGTGGCAGATCCGTCTCAAACGCCCCCTTCAAGTCGGTGCCCGGCAGCGCGGCGGGGCTCACCAGGCCCGCTGGGCCGATATCCAGGTATTGCTTGAAGAACCGACTGTCCCTGGCCTGCTGAGCCAGATCGGGCGGCAGGTTCTCTCCGGTCAGGATGCTCTTGAAGTAGTCGCCGATGAGCAGGCCCTGGGTGAGGCCGGTCGTTCGGTCGAAGTGCATGATCCCGCGCTGGAAACGCTGGTAGACGAAGTTCGGGTTGTTTGGATCCCGCGCCGGACGGCTGGTCGGCGCGCCCCAGAGCTCCAGGTTCAGCAGGGGCAGCAGATCCTCCCGGCAGTCGCCGTCAGGGAAAGCCTGCTGGCACTGCACCGTGTTCATGAACGTCTGGAAGAAGTTGACCGGCAAGCCCTCGAACTCGTCGGGCGCGTTCTGGCGCACGAAGTCGACGATCCGCTGATCGTAGTCCGGCTCGTCCACACGGGGCGCGCTCCCCTTGAGGCCCTCGTCCACCCCCGGAAGGATCGATCGGTTGAGGCTGGTGAAGGGCATCAACCCCGGATCCAGCAGGTTCAGGGTATGGACGGAGCCGTCCGGGGTCACCTGGATGGCCTGGCGCTGGAACACCTGCACCTCCGTGCCGTCGAGCACGAAGGGCCGCGAGATCGGGTAGCCGAAGGTGTCCACCCCGCCGCGCTTGTTGAAGTAGTCCCAGACCTGATCGTTGTTGACGCGGAAGAAGGTCTTCAGGAAGTAGCGGGTGTCGGCGGTCGCGACCGACTGCACAGCCATCTCCTTCGGCTGCACGACGACCACGAACGTCGAGGTCCTCGTCGTCTGGCACGTCAGCGTGCCGTATGGCTCGGGCGGCGGCGGTGTATACGCGCAGGGCAGCCGCTCGGTGTCGCCCGTACCCGGGTTGGTGCGCAGGATCGCCAGCAGGCTCGGGTCACCGCCTGCCGCGGTCCACATCGCCTCGTCGACTTCAATGCTGATGGTGACGGGCGCGCGGTGCTGGGTCACCCTCTCGCCGGTCGGCTGGCCCAGGTCGTTGAGCTTCAGAACGTTGATGCTCATGACCGCAAGGGGCAGGAACCCGGTCGGCACAGCCGGCTGGTCCTGCGGGGCCAACTGCTCGAGTGCCCGGGTCTGCACCACCGCGGCAACCCGCGTGTCGCCCGGGCTCGGGATGTCGATGACCGCCTGGACGGGCGCATCGGCGCCGGTCTTCACCTCGGCCCTGCCCCTGGCCGCGTCGATGATCCCCGCGGCGTCGCCTTTCGAGGTATCCACCAGCGCAATGCTCGACAGCACCGACAGGTCAGAAACCACGCCGATCACCAGCAAGGGCTCAGCCGGTCTGGTCTGGGCGACGGTCTGGCCGAAGGCCGTACCCCATTCGCCCCCCAGGGCCACCAGGAGGGCCAGCGTGGCCAGTCCCGTCGCCATCCAGGGGACGAGCCCCCCACGCCGAAAAACCGAAAGGTACATCAGTCGCTTACCTGCCTCTCTAGGCGCGTCGTTGAAATTGGACGTGGCGATCATACCGAACGTTTGATGCCCTGTCTACCTTCTGCGCCCCCAGTAGCCCTGATTTGGTACTTATTTCCTATCTCGGGGGGCAGGAGGACCGGACCTAACCCCCCGGCCCCCTTCCCTACCAGGGAAGGGGGAGAGGGCCGGACCTAACCCCCCGGCCCCCTTCCCTGCCAGGGAAGGGGGAGCCACCCGAGGGGCGCAGGGACTCCCCTCCCCTGGCAGGGGAGGGGCCGGGGGAGAGGTCCGGACTCCCCTCCCCGCGTCGGGGAGGGGCCGGGGGAGAGGTCCGGCCCCTCACGCCGCGGCGCCGGCCCGTTCCTCCCAGGCAGCCGTGCCAGCCTGCTCCAGCCGGCGGGTCCAGCCGCCCAGCCATTGCTGGAGGTCGTCCGGGGCCAGCGGGCGGCTCATGTGGTAGCCCTGGACGCTGTCACAGCCGAGGCTGGCCAGCAGGTTCCAGCTCGCCTGGTCCTCCACCCCTTCGGCCACGACGGCCAGGCCCAGGTCGTGGCCGAGGCCGATGGTCGAGCGGACGATGGCGGCGTCGTTCTCGTCCTGGGCCATCTGCAGCACGAAGGACTTGTCGATCTTCAACTCGTCCACGGGCAGCCGCTTGAGGTAGCCGAGCGAGGAGTAGCCGGTGCCGAAGTCGTCGACCGCGATCTGGAGGCCCATCTCCCGCAGCCGGGTGAGCACCTGCATCGCGCGGGTAGGGTCGGCCATGACCGCGCTCTCGGTGATCTCCAACTCCAGATTGGCGGGCGGCACGGCCCAGGCGGCCAGGAGGGCGGCGATCATGTCCGGGAGTTGCGGGTCGTGCAGGTTACGCATCGAGAGGTTGACGGCCACCGGGAGATCCAGCCCGGCGCTGCGCCAGACCTGGCACTGGCGCAGGGCGGTGTCGAGCACCCATCGAGCGAGGGGGCGGATCAAGCCCGTGTGCTCGGCCAGGGGGATGAACTGATCCGGCGGCACCAGGCCGTGCTGCGGGTGGGGCCAGCGCACCAGCGCCTCCACGCCCACCACCTGGCCGGTCTTCAGGTTGACCTTGGGCTGGTAGTGCAGCACCAACCCGTCCTGGTCGATGGCCTGGCGCAGCTCGCCCATGAGCGCCAGGCGGCTGGGAGTGTGCTCATCCTGGTCGAAGGTGTACAGCGCGTACCCGCTCTGGGCGCGCTTGGCCGCGTACATGGCAATGTCGGCGCGGCGCAGGAGCGTCTCAGCGTCCGCGCCGTGGTCGGGCGAGAGGGCGATACCGATGCTCATCCTGACCTCGAGGCTCTGCCCCTCGACCACGAACGAGGGCTCCAGCGCGCGCAGCAGCTTGCGGGCCGCCAGCAGGGCGCCCTCGGCGTCGGCGGTCGGCAGCAGCACGGCAAACTCGTCGCCGCCCAGGCGAGCCACAGTGTCCGAGGCCCGCAGGGCCTCGCGCAGGCGCTGCCCCACCTGGGGCAGCAGTGCGTCGCCGCAGTGGTGGCCGAGGGTGTCGTTGACCTCTTTGAATCCGTCCAGGTCCATCACCAGCAGGGCGAGCGAGCGGGTGTTGCGCTGCGCAGCGAGGAGGACCTGGCGTAAGCGGTCGTGGAGCAGGGTGCGGTTCGGCAGGCCGGTCAGCGCATCGTAGAGCGCCTGGCGCTCCAGCGCCTCCTCGGCCTGCTTGCGCTTGGTGATGTCGATGAAGCTGGAGACCACCTGCACCGGCTCGCCATCCTCGCCCAGCATGGGCACGGCGTCCACCTGGTGCCAGCGGCGCTCGCCGTCCGGCCGGGTCACGCGCAGGGTGGAGTGCCGCACCGGGCGCCGAGTCTGGAGGGCGACGCTAGAGGGGTGCTCCGCGTCCGGCAGGTCCGAGCCGTCCTCGCGCGCGGCTCGCCAGAGGGAGGCCGGGGTCTGGCCGCGCATCCGGTCGAAGGGCAGGCCGAGCATCTCCTCCGCCGCGGCATTAGCGCGGACCACGGCGCCCGCACGATCTCGAACCAGGATGCCGCAGGCCATAGCCTCGTAGAGCGCGCGCAGTTGCGCCTCCGAGGCTCCCAGTTGCTCGTTGAGCGCGCGGAGTTGGCGCACGTTGTCCAGCGTGCGGTCGAGGTACTGCTTGGCAACGAAGCGCATCATCAGCGGCGGGACGGCGAAGGCCGCTGCACCCAGCACGCCGTACTCGTGGTAGGCGATCGCCAGGAGCAGCCCCATGCCGCTGAGCACGACGTACTGGGGCCAGAGCCAGCGGAAGTGCTCGGCCCAGAGCTGGAGCGGGCGCGCGCGCACCTCGGTGGCCATCCCGGTGGCCACCAGGACGGTGTGGAGATAGAACGCCAGGCCGGCCAGGGTGGCCGGCAGCAGCAAGGACAGCAGGTTGGAGGGCGCCAGCGGCCAGCCGAAGAGGTGGTAGACGCTCGTCGCGGCGGTGGAGGCGACCACGTAGGTGCTGGCGTTGAACACCACCTTGTACCAGGTGCTGTGGCGACGGAGGCCGCGGAGAAGGGCCGGGACCGGGGCCAGCGCCACCGCGCCAGGGATGCCCAGCAGCATGCCGGCGGCTAGGATCGGCACGACGCTGATCGAATAGGAGCTACGATCGAAGAGCTCCATGCTGCGGGATTCCGCCAGGAGCAGGAACGCGAGGAACAGGAGCACGGTCGAGAGGTCCAGCGGCGGCAGGGGCGGGGCGAGCGCCAGCACCAGGGCTGCTGTGGCCGCGGCCATGGCCAGGCTCAGCAGCAAAGGGGCGCGCTCCGGGTGCGCCGAGAGCAGCGTGCCCCAGCCACTGGCCGCGGCCGGCGCCGCGTGTCCGAGCGCCTGGGCGGCCTGCGGCGGAGCGCTGGTCGCCTCAACCGGTGGCTGGGCGGCCGGGGCCGGCGCGGTGGGGGGCGCCGATGCCGGGGCCGGCTCGGGCGGAGTCGCGGCAGAGGCGGCGATCGAGCCGAAGCAGAGATGGTTCCCGCCGGCGCGCTTGGCCTGGGCCAGCGCCGCCTCGGCGGCGGCGAAGAGTTGCTCGGCGGTGTGCCCGTTGCCCTGGCACACCGCCACGCCGATGCTGGCGCTGGTGCGGATCGGCTCCACGCTGCTGGCCACTTCGTAGCGCCGGGTGGCAATGGCGTCCTGGATGCGCTGAGCAACCACCCCGGCGCCGGCGGCATCGATTTCTGGCAGCAGGATGGCGAACTCGCCGCCCACGACGCGCGCCAGCACGTCGTACTCGCGCGTCATGCGGTCGAGCAGGCGAGCCGTACCCTGGATGATGGCATCGCCCGCCTGGTAGCCATAGCGGGCATTGAGGTCGCCGAGGTGGTCGATGTCGACCACCAGCATGGCCAGAGGACGGCCGAAGCGGTGGGCGCGGCTCAGCTCGCGGCTACAGGCCTCGGTCAGGTACGGGGCGGTGAAGAGCTGGGTGAGGGCATCCTGGCGGCGCTGGGCGCGGATGTTCGGCACGTCCAGGGCGCGGTAGATCAGCAGCAGCGGCGCCCCGCCCAGCGCCACCAGCCAGGGGGCCAGCAGCCAGAGGTAGGCCAGCGGCAGGCCCATGGCCAGCAGGATGCCGTCGGTGAGCAGGCTCTCGGGCTCGAACATGTGCTGCTGGCGGGGCGGGATGCCGTTGCCCAGCCAGATGGCCAGGCTCACCAGCCCGCGGTTGACCAGCGCGAAAGCCAGGATGGCCGCCAGCCCGCCGAGCAGGGGGTAGGGCTGGTCCAGGAGCATGGGGCTGTCCGGGAGTCCCGCGCTCAGCAGGCGATAGATGGCCTGTGCTGCGGTGGCGGTGAGGACGTAGGTGGCGAGGTTGAAGACCTGGGCGAACCAGGAGCGGCGCCGTCGCAGCCACTCGGCCAGGTGGACGATGGCCAGCAATGCGGCTACCTGGAGGGGCGGCAGCAGGATGATGGCGGCCACGAAGAACGGCAGCGAGACGTGGTAGGCCTGGCGTCCCGGCGTGCTCACCGGGAAGCTGTGCGCCACGGTGGCGGCCAGCGTCAGCAGCACGAAGAGCCCCCACGGCCAGGACGCGGCCGTGGGGGCCTCGCTGCTGCCGATCAGCCACCACTCGCCCGCCACGACCGCGAGGCCAAGGACGTAGACGCCCAGGATGTAGGCTTGCGCGGTCGTGGAGAGCTGGCTGAAGCGCATGGTGGCCTAATCTCCCGCGACGGTATCCCAGGACACCGTATCCCAGGACACGGTGTCCCAGCTCACCGTGTCCCAGCTCACCGTGTCCCACGAGACGGTGTCCCAGGAGACGGTATCCCAGGAGACGGTATCCCAGCTCACCGTATCCCACGACACGGTGGTCGAGCCGTTCATGGCCGCGTAGCCGGCCATGGCCACGTACCGGTTGGGCATCAGGCCCTGGTTGGCGCGCCCGACCGTGCCGCTGTAGCGGACGGCGGCGCCCGACTGGGGATAACCGGCGCCGGTGCCGCGGCCGTGCAGGTCGTCCGCGGTCTGGACCAGCAGCCACTTCACCTGGTCGGGGGTGAGGCTCGGGCGCACCTGGAGCACCTGGGCCACCACGCCGCTGACCACCGGCGCCGCGGCCGAGGTGCCCGAGAGGCGAATGTACCGCTCGCTGATGACGCGATCCGGATACTGCAGGGCCAGAGGATCCTTGGTCGAGGACAGAGTGGAGACGATCCGACGGCCCGGGGCGACCAGCTCCGGCTTGGCGAAGCCGTCCTGCGTCCGGCCATAGGAAGAGAACCAGGCCAGCCGGTCGTCGCCGACCGAGCCGCTCGCCATGTCGTCGGTGGCCCCGACGGTGATGACGTAGGGGTCGTTGGCTGGCGGGTAGAGCATGGTGTTGGGCCCACCGTTTCCGGCTGCGACCACCACCACGATGCCCTTGAGCCAGGCCAGCTCGACCGCGGCATCCAGCAGGCTGGTGGTGTACGACTCAGCCACGCTGGACAGGACAGAGATGTTCAGGACGCGGATCCTGTACAGGTCCTTGTTGGCCACAACCCACTCGAGGCCAGCGATGACGTCGGAGGTGCGGGCCATGCCGTCTGCGTCGCTGACCCGGACGCTCACCAGGTTGGCGTTCGGGGCGATACCGACGATCTTGCCCTCGCTGCTCCAGCCGCGCCCGGCGATGATCCCGGCCACGAAGGTGCCGTGGCCGTTGCCATCCTCCGGGCCGCCTGGGTTGCGCTGGGCGACGGAGACGCGAGCCAGGATGCGCATGCCACTCAGCTCCCGGCCGCTGGCGTCGGCGCCGTGGAAATCGCGGTGGGTGGTGATGCCGCTATCCAGCACCGCGACAGTCACGCCGGTGCCCTGTATGGGGGGCGCAGTCGTCCAGAGCCCGGGCGCGCGAACGGCGAAGGGGTACACCGTGCGCAGGTCTTTGGGATCCAGTTCCGCCGAGTCGCTCTGCGCCTGCACCGGGGCGTCGAAGGAGATGCGGGTGACGCCCGGCTCGCGGGCCAGCGCCTCGAGCTTGCTGGCGGGCACCTCGGCCGCGATCGCGTTCTTGGTCTTGAGCTGGCGGGTCACCAGGCCGCCCTCGGCCCGAACCTTCTCGGGGTCCAGCGCGACCGTGCCGCCCTGGCGCTGGATCAGGACGGGGATGAGGGCATTGGGCTCGCGGGTCGCCTTCTGGCGCACGTAGTCATCGACGTGGCCGTGTCGCTCAGAGCGACGGTCTGCCGTCGCGCTGGCGGTGGCGGTCGGAGCCACGGTGGCGGTCGGACTGGGGGTGGCGGTGGGCGTGGCTGCCGAGCTGGCCGTTGCGCCAGGGGTGCTGAGCGCGCCGGGGGTCGCCTGGTCTGGCGCCAGCGTGGCCGCGGGCGGCGCGGCGAGCGTCTGCGCCGCCGCGGGCGAGAGCGCGAAGGGGGCGATGGTGCCGAGCAGCAGGGCCAGGCCCAGGAGCGCGGCGAGGCTGCCCTGGCCCCGCGGGCGTCTCACCCTGCTGCGCTCCTGGCCCCGGCCCGCTTCAGGCGCTGGCTGGCCTTTAACCGACTGATGCATGGACGTTACCTCTCCTCTTCAGTGCTGTCGGGGGCTGACGCGCACGGCCACAGGGGGGACAGGCTGGGCCTGGCTGCTCGCCAGGAGCCCGGCCCGCACGTACTCGCTGCCTTGCGCATCGTGGCCGCCGATAACGGCCGTTCCAATCTTATTATCACCGCAGACAGCGTTATCGGAGGGTTAGCAGCGGGTTGAGAAGGTTGAGGAAAGGTAAAGAGGGGTGGATGCTGGTTGCTGGAACGCCGGCTCGCCATCACGGGCTGGCAGAGAGGCACGACCCGCGCCGGGAGCGGAGAGGGCAGCGGGCAGGAAGAGCAGGGCGAGCGGTCACCGAGACGGAGGTCTCGGTGACCGCTCGCCCTGCTCTTCCTGACGGCTCAGCGCGGAGGGGCGGGCGCTAGCGCTTGCCGGGCCTGCCCGGCGTGATCAGCGTCGCGATGCGGGACAGCAGGGCCTCGATCCTGGCGACGCGCTGTTCCAGGTTGCGCAGCTCCGGGCGCGAGACCTCGCCGGTGGCGTGCGCCCGGGCAGGCGCGGCCGCCCGTCCACGCCGCCCTCGGGCGGGCCGCGCGGTGCGGGCGCCGCCCTCGCGCAGAATACGGCTAATGGTCGAAGGGGCGCGGCTGAACCGACGCGCGATCTCGCGCACCCCCAGACCCTGCTCGTGCAAGTTCCGAACTTCCTCTCGCTCCGTCTCAGACATCGGACGAACGTCAGACGGGGGTGGGGTCGGAGTCTCCGTCTCTACCATGCCAGTCCTCCCTTACGAGGTGCAGTTCTTGCCGCTCTTCCTGTATGTTACCAATGATGTCACAAAAGAGGCAGTCTCTGGCGATCTCTTCGCTGCTGGCATTTCCTGTGCCAGTTCAGCCCAGGCTGCCAGCGCGGGGCACACCCTTGCCTGGAGCTGGCCGGGCTAGCTCGTGGGCCGCGACACCTCCACCAGACAGTCGAAGACTGCCTTGATCCTTGATCGCCCCGTGGCGCCCTCGTTGCAGGCTGGCGCGCAGCGCCTGCCTCCAACGCGGGAGGGCACGCACTGAACGCCATGTACCTGTGCATGGTATTATACAGAGAAACCACGGACTGTTGCGAGCATCTGCCGAGCCGAGCAGGAGAGACGTTCGGCCCGCCCTACTTGGGCGCCTGCTCGTAGTAGTGCTGGTAGTACCAGGCGGCGATCTCGCCGCCAGTCGTCAGCCAGACCTGCCTGTGGCGGGTGATGTAGTCCAGGGCTTTGTCCAGCCACCTGGCGCGGAAGGGATGGCCCGTGAGGAACGGGTGCAGTGCCAGCGCCATCACCCGCCCGCTGCGCTCGCCCTCCTGGTACAACACGTCGAACTGATCGCAGATCATCTGGTAGAACTGCTCGGCGGTCAGGCCCTTGCGCACGAAGGCCGGGATGTCGTTGAGCTCCATGGAGTAGGGCACCGAGAGCATGCGTCCCTGCTTGACCCGCAGGGGGAACGGCTGGTCGTCCACGACCCAGTCGGCCAGGTAGGTGATCCCGGCCTCCGCCAGCAGGTCGGGCGTGTGGTGGGTTTCGGACAGCCCCGGCCCCAGCCAGCCGCGCGGCGGCTGCCCGGTGCTTTCGGCGATGGCCTGGACGACCTGCTGGATCGTCTCCCGCTCTTGCGGCTCGTCCAGGCCACTGAGCCGCTGGGAGTTGGTGATCCCGTGGCCCATCCACTCCCACTGGCGCTCGACGCCCGCCTGGATGATCTGCGGGTAGAAGCGACAGACGTCGGCGTTGAGCGCGACGGTGGCGCGCAGGCTATACTTGTCCAGCACGTCCATCATGCGCCAGATGCCGACCCGCACGCCGTAGTCGCGCTGGGCGAAGCTGGGGACGTCCGGGATCGGGCCGCTGAAGACCGGGTCCGAGGTGGGCCGGTCGAAGCGGAAGTGCTCGATGTTGGGAATGATCCAGAAGGCCAGCCGCGCACCGTTCGGCCAGCGCAGGGTTGGCCGCTCTGGCAGCGGCCAGTAGGGGTAGCGCTCGTTCTCCACCGTCTCCTCCTGTTTTCCTTGCGTGTTGGCGCCCGAAAGGGGCATCCTTACCAAGCCGAGTCGACAGTCGACCGTCCACCGTCGACAGTGCGCTGGCGTCCTTGCGACGGTGAACGGT
>JACQUR010000108.1 GCA_016210245.1 Chloroflexota bacterium | reverse complement strand
GCAGCCACAGGGGGCTGCCCCTACGGAGGTTCCGTGTAGGGGCAGCCCCCTGTGGCTGCCCCCGCACGACGACTGCTTCCCCCTCGAGGACGACGGCCCGGGAAAGACTGTAAGTTGACACTTTCGTAAGCCATCACTACAATAGCAACATGGTCGACCTGGCGCTGCGTGCGATCGCCGAGCCTCGGCGCAGGGAGATTCTACGCCTGATCTGGGACGCAGAGCTGACCTCCGGTGCTATCGCCTCGCACTTCGAGGTGACGCGCCCGGCCATCTCCCAGCACCTGCGGGTGCTGGCCGACGCAGGCCTCGTGTCCGTGCGCCGCCAGGGGACGCGGCGCCTGTATCGCGCTCGACCGGAGGGCCTGGCCGAGCTCAGAGAGTTCCTCGAAGGGTTCTGGGAGGGACGCCTGTGGTTGCTCAAGCAGGCGGCCGAAGCTGAAGAACGGAGGGCCTCGCAGGGTGGCACCGAACGAACGTGACGTGGTGCAACGGGAGATCAGGATCGCCGCGCGGCCGGAGACCGTGTTCTCCTTCCTGGTGGATCCGGCCAGAATGGTGCGCTGGATGGGCGTCGCCGCCGACCTGGACCCCCGTCCCGGCGGACTCTACCGCGTCAGCATCAACCCGCGTGACGCCGCGCGCGGCAGCTACCTCGAGCTCGCCCCCCACCGCCGCGTCGTCTTCACCTGGGGCTGGGAGGGCGAAGCCAGCCCCGTTCCACCGGGCTCCAGCACCGTCGAGATCTCCCTGGTGCCGGATGGCGATGGCACGATCGTGCGCCTGCGCCACCTGGGACTGCCCGTCGACCAGCGTGAGCAGCACACCGAAGGCTGGGGCCACTACCTGGCGCGCCTGGCCATCGCTGCCGAGGGCCGCGACCCCGGCCCGGACCCCTGGGCTGCTCCGGCCGCATAGGGGCAGCACGCGCCGCCGCGGACAGGCCGAGAGGTCGATCCGCAATCCAGCTTGGGGAGGAGACCGTCGCCGTAGCGTGACAGGCTGTCGGGACGCTGCTCAGCGTAGATGCTGCCAGGATAGAAGAACCCGAGAAGAGGCGTGAGAGGAGCACAAGAGAGATGCCGAAGTTCATGGATCAGCATGCGATGCCTCAGTTGCCGCCCGAGGCCGTGCAGGCTATGCGCGCGCAGGTACAGGCGGGCCAGGCGGATGCCTTTGGAGTGGTACCCCTGAACGTGTTCGTCGCCCAGAACGGGCGGGGCTGGTGCCTGACCGAAGCCGCCAGCGCCGAGGCGGTGCGCCAGGGCCACGCGGCCATGGGCATCACCCTGGGCCCGGACGAGATTACCGAGGTGATGAGCCTGGTGTAGCCCGGGCTTCTCGCCGGGGCCGTGCGATCTGCGCAGGCCAGCGGCCTGCGCCACCTGCCGGCAGGTCACCCATCGTCGGGACGGACGACGCTTTCTGCCCGCCGCCCTGCCGTAGCCGTAGGGGCAGACGGCCCTGTCTGCCCGCCGCCCGAAGGGCGGCAATGGTCCCACGAGCCGGGGCCACCTTCTGTGGCCTCCGACCCCCGGGGCCTTTGCCGCGCTCTGCGCGGCGGGGCGACAGGGCCGTCGCCCCCTACGGAACGGGGCCGGCGGGGCGACAGGGCCGTCGCCCCCTGCGACTCGAAGGTCAGCAAGACACGACCACCTGCCTGGTCGCCCGGCTCGATCACCTCGGCATACCCTTTGCAGGCCTGGCAAGCAGGAGTGCCAGACATCGGATTGGAGCAGTGGATCATGTTGACACAGATCGAGGCGGCCTACCGCCAGACGGCGGGCTTCATGTGGGAGGACAAGCCGCTCCAGCGGGAGGTGGCCCATGCCCTGGGCGGAGTCGGGTTGGGACTGCTGGTCTACCCAGGTGTGGCGCGGCAGGCGCGGCCTCTGGGCTACGCGCTGCTGGGCCTGTCGGCGCTGATGCACCTCTACGCCTTCTGGACCATGGCCGCCCGCCGCCGGACAGGCGTGGCCGGCGGGCGGTAGGGCATCCTCGCCGTAGAGCGCAGGCAGGCGCGGAGGCGGACCCGGGGTCATCGTCCTGAAGGGGGAAGTTGCCGCCCTGAAGGGCGGACCTAACGCCCAGGTCCGCCGGGGCTGGGACTGCCGCCCTGAAGGGCGGGCCCAACGCCCAGGTCCGCCGGGGCTGGGGCTGCCGCCCTGAAGGGCGGGCCTCACGCCCAGGTCCGCCCTTCAGGGCGGCAACTTCCCCCTTCAGGACGATGACCCCGGACCCGCCAACCGTCGCCGTGCCTACCTGCGGCTGGTATACTCAGCCCGCCGCCGCTCCCCGGGCACGGCGAGGTTACGCGGGATCCCGCCATCGGTGTATGCCCCCCAGCACGCCGAGCTTGCTCCGCTGGACCTGCTCGCGAACGCACTGAACCTGCACGCCGTGCCCTTCACCGAGCGCGGGTCGCGCCTGCTGGTGATGCGCGCCCCTGTCGGCGAGGGCCTGACCATCTTCCTGGCGGAGGAGTGGTTGGCGGACCAGCCCGGGCTGGGCAGCCACCGCTCCCGCCCCTTTCTGGGCCACCTCCGCCCTCTCGACCAGGACGGCCACCCGCTGGACTTCGAGGTGGACACGTGGCCCCACCAGCTCCGCCTGCGGACCGCGCGGGGCGACTTCCTGCTCTGCTTCGTGGACGAGCAGTGCCTGGCGGTCGGCCTCCCGGCGGGCGCTGGCCTGGGCTTCGAGGTCCAGGCCGCCTCCGTCGCCCAGCGCGAAGGCGTGGTTCGCTGGGAGGGACTGCGTCGTCTGGCTCTCCAGGCCGGGCCGCAACTCCGGGTGGAGTCGACCGCTCAGGACGGGACGCACCGGGTGGAGCTCTGCAACGCTGCCCTGGGGCCTGCCACCGTGCCCCTGGCCATGGGTGAAGCTCCCATGCTGCCAGAGCGTGGGCTGCTCATCGAGGCCGTGCAGGAGGCGGCGGCGCGGCGGTGGGCGCAGTGGTTTGCCGCGGCCCCTCCACCGCCAGTTCGCTATCGGCGCCCCTACTACTACGCCTGGTACCTGCTGCGGGCCAACGTGCTGAGCGCGCGTGGGTCGCTGACCCGCGACGGGATCGCCCCATCCAAGTTCCGCTACCTCGGCGTCTGGCACTGGGATGCCCTCTTCCACGCCCTGGGCTGCCGCCACGCCGATCTGGCGCTGGCCCTGGACCAGGTGCGGCTGCTGCTCGAGCACCAGCAGCCCGACGGCATGATCCCGGACGTGGTGCGCGACGTGGGGGTCATCGTGCGAGCCGCGGACGGCCAGCCGATCACCAAGCCGCCGTTGCTCGGCTGGGCCACGCTGCGCCTGTTCGAGGCCGGCGCGGGTCGGGGCTTCCTGGCGGAGGTATATGGCCCGCTGGTCCGCTGGCACCGCTGGTGGGCCACCACGGCCGAGGGTGACAGCCTGCCGCGCTACCTGCACGCCTACTCGTCCGGGCTGGACGACAGCCCGCTCTGGGACGCCGGCCTGCCGGCGGAGTCGCCGGACCTGGGGGCCTATCTGTGCGTCCAGGCCCAGTCTCTGGCGACGATCGCCCGCCTGCTGGGCCGTGGGGCGGAGGCGGACGACTGGGCGCAGGAGGCGGAGGGGCTGTTCGCGCAGCTCCTGGCCCGCCTGTACGACCCGGCCACCGGGCTCTTCTGGCCGAGGCGGGGCGACACCCTCGTGCGGGTGCTCACGCCCTTCAACCTGCTCCCCCTGTGGACCGGACGGCTGGCTGAGGGCCAGGCGGCGCCGCTGCTGGCTGCACTGGCCGATCCCGCGCGGCTGTGGCGTCCCTTTCCAGTGGCAACGGTCAGCGCGGACGAGCCGACCTACGATGCCCAGCAGATGTGGCGCGGCCCGGTGTGGATCAACGCCAACTACCTGCTGGTGGAGGCGCTGCTGGCAGCCAGACAACCGGCGCTGGCCCGGCGGCTGGCCGACCGCACCCTGGAACTGGTGGCCAGCCAGCCGGAGATCGCCGAGTACTACGATCCCGAGACCGGGGCGGTGCCGCCCAGCGCCGCGGCCGGGTTCAGTTGGTCGGCGGCGCTGTTCATCGACCTGGTGCTGCGCCGGGCGCGCGGGGACCTGGCCACGGCTACCCCGCCCGGCGCAGGCGTTGCCCCTACAGCTCCTGGCGGGCGTCGCGATAGCCCCGTTCCGTGAACCGCAGGTAGTCCGACTTGGCCTCCACCGTGGAGCAACTCCTTCTGATCGAAGGAGAGCGGTTGAAGCGTCTCCGGCAAGGGAACCAGCTCAGCCCGGGTCGAGGAGGCCGGGTGCGCGAAGATCACCACCTGGTGCCCACGCCGCACCAGTTCCTCGGTCAGGTTGCTGGCCACCAGCTCGGACCCGCCGAACCCGTCGGGTGGGGTAGGTTGGTGGGGCGGGGCGATCTGGGCGATGCGCATGTCTCTGTCTCTCTGGTGGCCTCACTCCGGCAGAGCGCGTGCCGGCCAGCTTCCGCTCGGCCGTGCGGCGAGGTCGGCGGGCCCGGCACAGCGCGTGCGAGGGAGTACCGTTTTGCCCCAGCAAGTCCGTGCCTGGGGCAGAGACACCGTGTCAGGGAGGATCGGAATGGAGAACCAGGTCTATACGCTGGGGGTGTGGCGGGTGAAGCCCGGGCAGGAGACCGCCTTTGTTGCCGCCTGGAAGGAATTGGGCGCCTTCTTCATGAGTCTGCCCGAGCCTCCGGAACCACCAGGGACGCTCGTCCAGAGCCTGGACGACCCCCAGTTGTTCTACTCCTTCGGACCATGGAAGAGTCTCGAAGCCATTCAGGCGATGCGGGCAGATCCTCGGACACCCGCGATGATTCGCCAGCTCGCCGCTCTATGCAGCGAGGCCAGGCCAGGAAACTTCCGACTCGTGGCGACCGTGCCCTAAACTAAAGCCAGGGTGAAACCCTCATGGCTTCGCGCGTGAGGAGACGCGCACCACGGAGCCACGGAGCCACGGAGTCTTCTGAGAAAAAGCTCCGTGGCTCCGTGGCTCCGTGGTGAACGTCCCTCTCCGCGAGCAGGCACTCACAACGTCATGCAGATCCCACGTTGGCTTCGCTTTGGTGCGAGGTGTGTGGTGGCTACCCAGCCGGAGCGGGTCATCCTGACCTACGCGGACTACGTCCAGCTTCCGGACGACGGCAAGCGGTATGAGTTGCTCGAAGGCGAGCTGGAAGTAACGCCGGTTCCCAGCACGGGCCACCAGAGCGTGGTGTTGAATCTCGCGGTCCGGCTGGATCGCCACGTGCGGCAGCAGCGGTTGGGCAAGGTGCTCATAGCGCCGTGCGACGTGCTGCTCAGCGAGATCATGGTGGTCCAGCCGGACCTGCTCTTCGTGGCCCGCGAGCGCCTGTGGGAGTGATCCGCATCGCCCGGGTGGGCGAGTGCCCGCTACCGAGATTAGACGGCGGCACACGCGGGTCCAGCTCTACGTCTTTCCTTGGCTGAGCCCCCGCCCGCCGGCCGACTCCCAGTTCGCGGCCAGCAGGACCAGCCCGGCCAGGAGCACCGCGATCGCTCCGAGGAACATCCCACTGTAGCCCACCTGCTCGATGGCGACTCCCCACACCAGTCCGCCGATCGTGGTTCCGACCTGGAACGAGGCCGTGTAGGTAGCCATGCTGGCGCCGCGGTGGCTGGGCGGGGCCTTGTCGATGGCCAGCGCCAGCAGCGCCGGCTCCAGCAGGCCCACCCCGGCCGACCACAGCGCGCCGCCCAGCACGAGCGGCAGGAGCGCCGAGGCCCACAGCATGCTGGCCAGGCCAAGAGTGCTGGCGGTGAAGCCGACGGCGATCAGCGGCGCCCGTCCCCAGCGGTCGGAGAATCCGGCCAGGGACTGGGCGCCGACCATGGCGAAGCCGCTGGCCAGGTAGTAGAACGAGAAGTCCTCGATCTGGATGCCCCGCTCCCGGGCGTAGAGCGCGACGAAGGCCGTGGTGATCGGGTGGGTGGTGTTGAGCAGGACGCGCAGGGTCGCCGGCAGGGCAACCCGCGGCTCGACCAGGTTGCTCCAGAAGCCGCCGCCCGACTCGGCCTGCCGCGCACGCGGCGCGGTCGGCACCATGGCCGCGGTACACGCCGCGCCGAGACCGAACAGGCCGGACAGGACGAAGATCAAGGGGAAGCCTGTGCCCGCGACGAGCCAGACGCCCAGCGCTGGCAGGAGGCCCGTCGCGATGCCGCGCGTCATGCCGAAGTACCCGACGCCCTCGCCGCGGCGGCTGGCGGGCGTCGTCTCGGAGACGATCGTGACGCCGGCCGTGTTGACTGCGGCCCAGCCGAGGCCGTGGACGGTGCGCATGAGCAGCAGCAGGGCCACGAGGGGCAGCAGGTAGCTGAAGCTGGACGCAGCGAGCGCCAGCGCCCCGAGCACGTACACGCCGCGCGCGCTCCAGCGATCGACGCCCTGGCCTACCAGCGGGCGGGGAGCGAAGGAGGTGACGCTGAAAGCGGCCACGGTCAGGCCAACGAAGGCGGGCGTCTGGCCAAGGCTGGCCAGGTAGAGTGGCAAGACCGGGTGGAGCATCACGTTGTTGGCGTAGCTCAGGAACTGCGAGCCGCAAATGAGCAGGAACGGGGGGCTCCAGAGCGGCTCGCGCGCCGCTCTGGAGCCCCCGGCCGGCCTGGTCCCTGGCGCGGGCGCCGCCATGTCAGAAGATCCGGGTCCGATCGCGTGGCACGTGCCGCGTCCTGGCGGCGATCTCGGCGCGGACCGCTTCGACCTCCTCGGGACTGGACTCCAGTCCGTCGGACGGTTTGTCCACCCAGACCCAGGTCGTCCGGCGCGGCGCGTAGTGGTCCTGGCGGGCCAGGAAGCGCAGCTCGTGGTTGCTGACCACTGAGAGCATGAAGTCGTTCTGGAAGCGCTCGATGGTCTGCTCGTCCACGCCACTCCAGAAGGGCGCTTCGTGGGCGTGGCTGTGCCACCACAGCTTCAGCTCGCCGGGGTCGCGCCCGGACTCGAGCAACTGGAGCAGGAGCGCGCTCACCGCGCCGCTGTCCAGCCGGGTGGCGATGTCGTTCACGTCCTGCTCCACCAGCAGCACATCGGTGACCAGGAAGTCCTGGCCGCGCGCCTCCACCAGGCCCAGGCCGCCGATCTCGAACGGGCAGTTGAGGACGTAGAGCACCAGCTTGCGCCAGGCTGGCGCGGTGAAGGCCAGGTGGGGCTCGTAGGGCGGGGGCTCGTCCCCACCCGCATCGGCAGGCTGGAAGATCACGTTGCCACCTTCTCCCAGAGGTCGATGGGGCCGTACGCGGTGTCCGGGTTGAAGGTCTCGAGGAACTGGATGAGCATGGAAACCAGCGGGACGACCTGGTACTCGCCCAGCAGCTTCTCGAAGCCGTCGCGCAGGTTGCCCAGGCAGGGCAGCCCCGCCTGGACGTGGGGGTGGTCCCATCCGCTCTTCTGGCCCGTGTTGCTCAGGTTGATCGTGCGGATGCCCCGATCGAGGTCCAGCTCGAGCGCGAACTCCCCGATGCGATAGCGCCGGCCCAGGTGGTCGAGGTAGATGGTGTCGGTCAGGACGCGGATGAGCGCACCGTCCATCTCCACGCCGCGCACCTTTGGAAACGTGGCGAGCTGCTCGAACTCCTGCTCGAAGCGCGCCTGCTCGGTTGCCAGCAGCGCCTCCAGGGCACCCAGGCGCGTGCGGGCGGCGTGGATGGCACGGCTCGCCGCTCGCAACTGGGCCGAGAGCTGCGTCACTCGCTCCGCGCTGGCGCGGACCTCCGCCCGCAGGCGCTCCACTTCGGCCTCGCCCTGGGCCACGCACGCCCGCGCATACGCCTGGGCGGCATCACTAGCCACTATTGGACCCCCGCGCCTTCAAGAGTCCGCCCCCCGTCCTATCCCCGCGCCGCACGGAGAGACGGGATGCACCACGGAGACACGGAGACACGGAGATGTTCTCATAAGAAAACTCCGTGTCTCCGTGTCTCCGTGGTGCATCCCGTCTCTCGGCAGGCGCGGGACGGGGCGGACACGCAGGTCCGCCCCTACAGCCCTGGTCACGGCTACTTCCACCATTCGCCGGCGGGCAGTTCCACGGCTGGGGACTGGTAGTCGGGCTCGGTCTTCCAGTCGACGAACTCCGCGCCGCGGACGATGCGGTCTCGCAGCGGCGCGACGTACAGGGCCAGGTGCTGCGAAACCTGCTGGGGATGGCTGTTGAAGTGCTGGTGCCACACCCCGGGCTGGACGAAGATGCAGTCGCCGGCCTGCCAGTCGTAGCGCTCGCCCTCGACGATGCTGTAGCCCCGCCCGCTCAAGACGTACACGATCGCCTCGCCGTGCTTGTGGGTCTCGGTGTAGCTGCTGGGCGGCATCTGGTGGATGTACATGGCCAGGATCCGGTTGTCGAAGCCCAGGTACTCGTCGATCAGCCCCACCTTCCAGTCGCCCTTGTGCTCGGAGCGCTCGATCACCGCCTCGCTGGCCTTGAGCAGCACCCGCGCCTCGCGCCGCCGCCGCTCCAGCTCGGCCAGGCGCTCGTGGGTGGCAAGCTGGAGGTGGCTCATCCACTTCTCGCCGCCCACGTAGCCCACCGGCACGCGCTCGTGGGTGAAGGGGTGCTCGGGCATGAAGTCGTCGGGCATGTCGCTGAAGCTGTCGCCCTTGTAGACCATGGCGTGGGGCGCGAGGTGCTCCAGGATGGGCGCCGGCTTGCCCACCAGGATATGGGCGGGCTCGCTTGCGCTGGCGTTGAGGTGCTGGTGCCAGGCCCCTTTCTGGATGTGCAGCGAGTCGTGCGGCCCCCACTCGTACTCCTTGCCCTCGACGAGGCTGCGCCCGTGGCCGTTGAGCACGTGGCAGACCGCCTCGCCGTGCCGGTGCGCCTCCGTGTGCGCCCCTGGCAGCAGCCGGTGGACCTCCAACTGGATGTTGCGCACCTCGATGCCCCGGTGCGGGGCGACGATGTAGCCGATGTGGACGCCCTTGTAGGACGAGGGCTCGAACTGAATCGATTCCCGCTTGATCACCACCGGCGTCTTCCGCCGCCGCTCGCGCGTCGCCAGCTCCCGCTCGGCTGCGGCGCGCTCTCCGCTGGCCATGACGGCGCCGGCCTGGTAGAGCTGGACCAGGCGCTCTCCTTCGTTCGCCCACCACTTGTCGCCGCTGATCTCCGGATCGCCCAGGCGGGCTCCGTGGTGGTGGTGCTTCTCCACCTCGGTAGACATGTGTGCCTCCTCTGTTGTTGGTAGTCAGTGGTCAGTGCTCGGGGCTCAGGGTGCTTCGGTACTGGAACACCACGAGCAGTGCGGAGAGGGAAGCAACTGCCATGGTGAGGTACATGACCTCGAACCCGGCCAGGTCGATCAACACGCCGCACAGGAGGCCCCCTGCCCCCTGCGCAAGCTGGAAGGCCATGGAGTAGGTCGCCATGGCCGCCCCGCGCCGCCTGGCCGGCGCGAGGTCGATCGCCAGGGCCATGACCGAGGGCGCGAAGGCGGCCGTGCCCAGCCCGAAGATCATCCCGCCCAGCGTCAGAAGGTAGATGTCGTGCGCCAGCGCCATGAGCAGCAGCGACACGGCGCCCAGCGTCGTGCCCATGGCGATCGTCCGGCCTCGCCCGATGCGGTCAGACAGGCTGCCCAGCACGCCGCGCGCCGCAATGCCGACCAGCCCGTAGCCCAGGTAGTAGTACACCAGCGATTCGACCGGCAGCCCTCGGGAGGTGGCGTAGAGCGGGACGAAGACCGCCGCCGCGGGCTGGGACAGCTTGGTGAGGAACTCCAGCACCGAAGGCAGCAGCGCGGACCGCTCCACCAGGCCAGCCCAGAACGACTCGCGCGGCCCATCCGACTGCGGGTGCGGCTGCGCGGGCACGGCCAGGCTGGTGAGGGTAGCGATCAGTCCCCCGACCGCCGAGAGGGCGAAGACGCCCGCATAGTCCACCAGGCCCAGGACCCACAGGGCGATGGCCGGCACCAGGGCAGTCGCGACGCCCTGAGCCATCGAGTAGTACCCCGAGGCCTCCCCGCGCCGCTCCGCGGGCGCGGAGGTGGAGAGCAGCACCTTGCCGCCGGTGTTGAACGCCGCCCAGCCCGTGCCGTGGATGGAGCGGACGAGCAGCAGCAGCACGGTGTCGTAGAACAGGTAGCCGAAGCTGGCCAGCCCCATCGCCAGCGTGCCCAGGCCCATCACGCCCCGGGCGCTCCAGGTGTCCACCGCGCGCCCGATGAATGGGCGCAGCGCGAAGGAGGTGACGCTGAACGCCGCGGTGACGAGGCCGACCAGGCTGGCCGAGCCGCCGTGGTCCTTGATGAAGAGCGGCAGGACCGGCGTGAGCAGCGAGTACTGCGCGTACCCCAGGAACGTGGTGACGCACACGAAGACGAACGCCTGTGAGAACAGCCCGGACGGCGAGCCGGGCGGGTTCGCGACCCGCTCGGCCATCAGCGGCGTTCGGGCCATGCTGCTTCCCATCGTTGCCTGCCTATGTCACCCATTTCAGTGCTCCGCGGCGGGGTATCGCAGTTTGCTGGCGCAGGCTGGATCGTGCGCCGTCTGGCGACGCAAGTCTGCACAGGCGAGCCGCCTGTGCCACCATAGGAACTCGGTGGCACAGGCGGCTCACCTGTGCAGCCCGGTGAGGCGGGCGACCTATGCGGCCAGCACGGAGACGCCCACCACGATGGCTAGCACGGCCACCACGTCCAGCCACGTCGTGCGCTCCACCTCGCGCAGCAGCCAGCGGCTGAGCGCCAGCGTGGCCAGCGGCGCGCTGTTCATAATAGGGTAAACCACGCTCAGCTCGCCTCCAGCCACGGCGATGTTGAACGGCACGAAGGCCAGCGCCTGCAGCAGGCCGCTGGCGGCGAACCAGCCCAGGCCAGGCGAGCGCCAGGAGATGGATCCCAGTCTCCCGCGCGCCGCCATCTCCACCAGGTAGAGCAGCAGCGCGGTCGAGGCGCCAATCATCGCCGCGGTCAGCGGCAGGTCCGCCTCCTGGAAGCCCGCCTTCAAGATGACCGGGCGTAGCCCGAAGCTCACCGCACCGCCGATGGCGTAGAGGATGCCCACCGGGTCCGACTCGGCGCCGGGCGCGCTCGCCTCGCGTCCGATGAGCAGGACGCCGCCCACGATCGCGCCAATCGCCAGCCAGCGCTCCAGGCCGATGTTCTCCCCCAGCACCACGAAGGCGAGCAGCGTCGCCACCAGCGGCGAGCAGTTCTTGATCGCCGCCGCCCGCGCCGCGCCAAGGTGGCGGACCGCCGAATAGGTCAGGTAGCGACCCAGGTAGGTACCCATCAGCCCGCCCACCACAAACGCTCCCACCGCCGTGGGAGTGAGTTGCTCCAGGTGGAAGCCGCCGCCGAAGGGCGCCATGAGCACATAGAGCGGCGGGCCAACCAGCAAACTGACCACGACAGCAAGCTGGGTGGACGAGGTGCCGCTCTTGAAGCCGCGCTTCAAGGGAATAGGCATCGCGCCCAGGCACAGGGCGGCGAGGGCGGCGGCCAGCCTGGGGTCCATCGGCCTCGGCGCTCAATCCGCCCACCGGGTCAGCCTGCGGTCCAGCGCCTGGACGGCTGTGCCCAGCACCAGCGCCACCACCAGGATGACCAGCGAGATGGCCAGCACCCTGGAGGCGTCGAACTGGCTGCCATACTTCTGCACCACGCCGCCGAGCCCGACGAAGGCGATGAACATCTCGCCCGTGATCATGCCCTTGACCGCGCGGCCCACCCCCAGCCGGATGCCGGCGAAGGCGATCAGCAGCGAGGCCGGCAGGAGGATGCGCAGGAAGATCTGCCGCTCGGTGGCGCCGAAGGAGCGGGCCATCTCGACCAGGGCGGGATCGGTGGTGCGGATGGCGGTCGCGGTGTTGATGATGAGGATGAACACCACGTACTTGACGATCACCGCGATGCGCGTCCAGTCCGAAAGATGGAAGAACGCGAAGAAGATCGGGGCGAAGACCAGGGACGGCGTGAACAGCAGGGCGTTGACGTAGATGCCGATCGCCTGCTCCACGCGGCGGTAGCGCCCCATCAGCGCGCCGACCACCAGCCCGACCACCAGCGACAGACTGAAGCCGACCACGAGCGTGCGCAGGCTCACCGCCAGGTTGCCCAGGATCTCGCCGCTCTGGATGAGCTGGCCCAGGGCGGCGACCACCTTCGAGAACGGCGGCAGCCAGGGGAGCGCCAGTAGCCAGCCAAACGCCTCCCAGAGCACCACTCCGCCCAGCAGGGCCAGCCCCTGCATGGCGCTGCCTCGCAGCGGACGCCAGAGCGCGCGCGGCCCGCCCGCTCGTCGGACCCTGGCCGCTTCAGCCGCTACGCTCGCCATCGCTCGCCTCCACCTCGCTCAGCACACCTTGTCCAACCGCGGGGACGCCGGGTGCTCAGACGCGGGGACGCGGGGACGCGGGGACGGAGAGAGCGACCCGTCCGTCTCCGCGTCCCCGCGTCCCCGCGTCCCCGCGTCCCCGCGTCCCCGGACCCCGCGTCTCGGCGGTTTCGCGAGGCACACCTAGTCCCCCACGACGCTGCTCGCCCATGGGGCGAGCCGGTCCTCGAGCACGCGCATCAGAGCCAGCAGCACGATCGCCTCCAGGGCGACCGCCAGCACTGTTGCGAACAACAGCCCGCTGTGGAAGGCGGCGCGGAACTCCAGCAGCAGGTTGCCAATGCCCGTTGCCACCAGGAGCAGCTCGGCGACCACCATGCCGTTGACCGCTCGACCCAGCCCGATCCGCAGCCCGGCCAGGATCGCGGGCACAGCGCCGGGGATCAGGATCCTGCGCCAGACGTCCGCCTCGCTGGCGCCGAAGGACCTGGCCATCTCGATCAGCCCGGGGTCGACGTTGCGGACTCCTGCGCGGGTGTTGACGGTGATGTAGATGAAGGCGAAGAGGAAGACGATGAGCACCCGCGACTCGATTCCCAACCCCAGCGCCATCATGACCAGCGGAATCAGGGGCGCAGTTGGCATCGCCAGCATCATGTGGACGTAGGGGTCGGCGATGCTCTCCAGCCACCGCGCCCTGGCCATTCCGAGGCCAAGCCCCACGCCGACGGTGACCGCCAGGACGTACCCGAGCACCAGCGCCTGGTTGCTCAGCAGCAACGGACCCCACAACTGCCCGGTCTGGAACAGGAGCTGGTAGAGCCCGACCATCGTCTGGCTGAAGGTCGGGATGATCAGGCTCTCCGAGTTGATGGTGGCCAGCTCCCAGAGCCCCGCTCCGACGGCGAACACGCCCAGCGGGAGCCCCCAGGCCCAGAGCCGCTCCTCCTGCCGTCGTCTGCGCGCCGCTGCTACTGCCATCTACGCCTCTCTTGCACGTGCGGCTCGGGTGGAACGGATTGCTGTCAACGGATTCGGGGAACGGATTGAACGGATTGGAACGGACAGCCGAGCGCTCAATCCGTTCCAATTCCGTTCTAATTCCATTCCAATCTGTTCCAATCCGTTCCCCGAATCCGTTGACAGCAATCCGTTCCACCCGACATGTCCGAACGACCACCTGTAGCGCGGGGGCTTGTACCCCGCTCCGGTGCATGCGCACCCCGGGAGACGGCGGGGGACAAGCCCCCGCGCTACGCCTCCAACCAGCTTTACCGCTGCCCGGCTACGCTCCCGACTATCTTGAGCGCGCCCTCGAGCAGGCTCAGGTCCGCGACCTGGTTCGGGGCCAGCCCGGGCTTGACCAGCTCCAGCTCGGTGAACAGGTTGATGCCGCGCTGGATGCGGTCGGCGGTCAGCCCGCCGTTCTGGGGGAAGCCGCCCAGGTCACGCTGGTAGGCCTGGTAGGTCTTGGCGAAGGCCTTCACGTCGGCCTCGGTCATGAGCTTCTTGACCGCCTCCTCCGCGGGCTTCGAATCGCTGGCGATCCGGCGGTTGTCCAGCAGCGACTCTGCCATGTAGGCCGTGGTCACCTCTCGGTTCTTCTCCAGCCAGGCCGAGTTGGCGACCAGGATGCCGCCCATCAGCCCGGGCAGCACATCGGCGAAGCGCATGATGATCGGAAACTCGCCCGGGCGCTGGGTGTCGAGGTTGATCCAGTCGCTCAACTGCACGAAGGTGGCGTCGATCTGCCCGTTCATCAGGGCAACGATGCGGTTCTCCCCACCGGAGATCACCAGCCGGTTGGGCTTAGCCCCGCAGTCGTTCATCCACTTGGCCGACATGGTGGCGTAGGGGGAGCCCTCGCTATGGACCGCGTAGCGCTTGCCGTTCATGTCCTGGCACTTCGTGATCTCCTTCTTGCCGATCACGACGAACTCCTCAGGACGGTCCTCCATGAGCAGCTTGAGCTTGCCTCCCGCCTGGACCGTGCGGAGCGAGTCCAGGAACTGGAACCTGGCCAGCGGGGTCTCGCCGCTGGAGACGGCCTCGGCGATCAGGTCGGTGCCCTTCAACTCGACCAGCTCGAGCTTCCAGCCGTCTTTGTTGAGGCGCTCCAGAGTAACGCGGGATGGAATGCGACTATAGGACAGGCCCGCGGTTTCACCCACCTTGATGGCCAGGCTGCCGGCAGGCTTGGGAACCTTGACCTCGGCCGGCTTGGCCGCCGGCGCCGCCGTGGCCGCCGGCTTGGCGGGCGCGGCAGCCGTCGGCTCCGCCTTGGCTGCCGGCTTCTCGGTCGGCCTGGCAGGCGCCGCCGTAGGGCTGGGGGCCGCGGCCGGCGCGCAGGCGCTGGCGGTGAGCAGGAACGTCGCGACAATGCTTAGCCACAGGCGGTTCATGCGTTCTCCTCCGCTGTTGTTATGGAATGGCATCGTGGTCAGTGGCTGCTGACCACTGACCCCCTGACCCCTGACCACTGACGAGCCATCAGTCGGCCCAGCGCGTAAGCCGTTGCTCGATGATTTGCACAATCCAGTTCGCGAACAGGGCCACGATCAGGACGACCAGCGCGATGGCGAACACCTTCGAGGCCTCGAACTGGCTGCCGTACTTCTGCGCCAGGGCGCCCAGCCCCACCAGGGCGATGAACATCTCGCCGTTGATCATGCCCTTGACCGCCCGGCCCATGCCCAGTCGAATCCCGGCAAAGACGAGCGGCAAGGAGGCGGGCAGCAGGATGCGCAGGAAGAGCTGCCGCTCGCCGGCGCCAAAGGAGCGGGCCATCTCGACCAGCGCAGGATCGACAGTGCGCACTCCGGTGCTGGTGTTGATGATGATGACGAACAGGGCGTACATGACGATCACGGCGATGCGCGCCATGTCCGACAGACCAAAGATGGCGAAGAAGATGGGCGCAAAGACCATCGACGGCGAGAGCAACATGGCGTAGACGTACACGTCCAGCGCCTGCTCCACGCGTCGATAGCGACCCATGAGCGCGCCGACCGTCAGCCCGACCACCAGCGAGAACCCGAACCCGATGGCCAGTCCTTGCAAGCTCACGGCCACGTTCGCGCCGATCACGCCGCTTTCAATGAACTGGGCAAGCGCTGCCACGACGTGCGAGAACGGCGGCAGCCAGGGCAGCGGCAGCAGCCAGCCGCACGCCTCCCAGAGGAGCACGCCTCCGAGCAACGCCAGTCCCTCGATGGCGTTTTCCCGGAGCGGCCGCCAGAGCGCGCGCGGCCGGCTCACCCGTCGAACCTTCAAGACCTCAGCCGTAGCCCCCGCCATGGTGTCCCTCTCCGCCCAGCAGGTCAACCTGCTGATCTGCCAGGTCCCTGGGCTGCCGTCCTGAAGAGCGGACCTTGTCTGGTCTCCCCAGGTCCGCCCTTCAGGACGGCAGCCCGATCCACCTTCTGATCGGTTCAGCCCAGCGCCACGTCGTGCGCCCAGGGCGCCACCTTCCGCTCCACCACCTGCATCGCCGTCACGAGCACCACCGCCTCGACGATGATGGCGAACACGGTGGCGAACACGAGGTCCGCCTGGAGGCGTCCGGCGAACTCCAGCAGCAGGCGGCCCACGCCGGTCGCTACCAGGAGCAATTCGACGATGACCATGCCCGCGATCGCTCGTCCGAGCCCGATGCGCAGGCCGGCGAAGATCGCAGGCACGGCGCCCGGGATCACGATCTTTCGCCAGATCTGCCCCTCGTTGGCCCCAAAGGATTGGGCCATCTCGATCAACGACGGGTCGACGTTCCGCACACCGGCGCGGGTGTTGACCGTGATGAAGATGAAGGCGAACAGCACGACCAGCACGACCCGCGAGGCCAGCCCCAGGCCCAGCGCGGTGATCAGGATGGGGATGAGCGGCGCCACCGGCACCGCAAGCACGAGGCCGATGTAGGGATTCATCAGCCGGTTGATCCAGCGGCTCCGCCCCGCGGCCAGGCCCAGGGGAATGCCCATCACCACCGAGAGGAGGTAGCCGAGCACCAGCGCCTGGTTGCTGATCAGCAGCGGCTCCCAGACCCTGCCGGTCACGAACACGAGCCGGACGAAGCCCCCGACCATCTCGGTAAAGGTCGGGATGAGCAGGTTCTCCATGCGCCTGGCCGACAGCTCCCACACTGCCACGAAAAGGGCGAAGACCACGATGCGGAGTCTCCAGGCCGCGATGGCCTCCTCTCGCCTGCTCTTGCGCGCCGCCGCTGCTGCCTTCATGCCTGCCTCCAGTGGTCAGTGGCCAGTGGTCAGTGGTCAGCAGTCAACTGACTACTGACCACTGACCACTGAGTGCTACCGCACTCCCGCCACCTTGCCGACTATCTTCAGCGCGTTCTCGAGGACGCTGGACTCGACGAGCTTGCTTGCTTCCATACCTGGCTTCAGCTCGTCGCGTTCGGTGAAGAACTGGATCGTCTCCTTGAGCATCGAGGTATCGCCGCCATTCCGCGGCCAGGCGCCGATGCCCAGGTAAGCCTTCACCGTCGCGGGCACCACCTCGGGCTTGGTGTCTGGCACGTACTTTACCACGACGTCCTCGAGCAGTTTCGGCGTTGCGTAGATCATGCGGTACGTCTTGAGCGTCTCGGCCACGTAGGCCGTGGCCAGCTCGCGGTTCTTCTCCAGCCAGTCCACGTTCACCCAGAAGCCCGATCCGCTGATATTGAACGGCCCGCCCGAGACGATCACGTGGAACTTGCCGGGCGCCTGCGCCTCCAGGTTGAGCCAGTCCGCCAACTGGACCAGCGTGGCATCGATCTGCTCGTTCCTGAGGGCGACGATGCGGTTTTCACCGCCGGGCACGACGATGATGGTGGGCGAGGCCTTGCACACGTCCTTGATCCACTTCATGGCCGACAGGGACGTGCCAGAGGTCTCCCCGTGGATGGCGAACTTCTTGCCAGATAGGTCCTCACAGCGGGCGATGTCCTTCCTGGCAATCATGACGAACTCGCCCGGCGTGTTCTCCGTGAGCCACTTGATCTTGCCGCCCTTCTCGACCACCCGCAGCGGGTCGACGCTCAGGGCAATGGAGACCTGGACCGTTCCCTGGGCCAGCGCCTGCGTGTTGAGGTCCGTTCGGGTGAACTGGACGCTCTCGATCGACCAGCCGTCTTTCTTGAGCCGCTCGTGCGTGATCTGGGTGGGCACGTCGTAGAAGGAGATGGTGGACGGATGGCCCACCTTGAGGCTGAGGTTGCCGCTCGGCTTCGGGATCTTGAGGTCTTCCGGCCTGATGGCCGGCTGCTCGGTCGGCTTCTCGGCCGGCTTGGCGGGCGCAGCCGTGGCCGCCGGCTTCGCGGCCGGCTTCTCCGCCGGCTTGGCGGGCGCAGCGGTGGCCGCCGGCTTCTCGGTTGGCTTCAGTGGCGCCGCCGTAGGGCTCGGCGGCGCGGCTGGCGCGCAGGCGATGGCCGAGAACGCAAGCATGAACGCCACGAGCAAGGTGGGCCACAAACCGCTCATCGGGTTTCCCCCCCAGCATTTCATTCACGACGGTGAAGCGAATGCCCCTGGTAGCCCTGGACCGTGACCTATGACCCTGTGCGCCGGTACGCTTGTGCCTTCACTGCAGAACGACAGTCCCTCGCGCTTCCAGCCCAGCCGGTCGCCGCTTCTTCCTGCCCTCTGCTTTCTGCCTGCTGTCTACTGCCTCACGTGGCGAGTGTGCTTGAATGGAACAGTTCCTCCGGCTCGAGCTCGCGCGGGGTGAGACCCTGCCGGTAGGCATACTCCAGTATCCTGGCCACTTCCGGGCGCGTCTTGCGCAAGCCCCAGGGGTAGAGGTCCGCGCCTGCCGCGGACCGTTCTTCTTCCCACAGCGCTCGGAACCACATCGACGTCTGGTGAACCCGCTGCCATTCCAGCCACTTGTAGCACAGTTGCTTGGACTCCTGCCAGGCGTTGAACATGCTCATCGCCACCCAGGGGTGGCGCTCCAGCACTGCTGTCCGGATGAGCAGCGTGTGCATGATCGGGAAGAAGCCGGTTCGTCGGAAATAGTCCCGCTCCAGCTCCGCGTAGTTCGGGAACAGGAAGTCGATGTCCGGGTGTCCGTCGGGTGCCCATGTGCCGGTGGTGATAGCCGCGTCGAGCGCGCCCGCGGCTAGCATCTCGTGGGCGGTCGCGCCACTGGGTGCCGCCTCCAGCTTGAGCCAGGAAGGTGGCCGCCAATCACCCACGCGCGCCGGGCGCTCAGCCACCCAGGTGATCGACTTCAGGTCCACCCCATACTCGTCCTCCAGAATGCCGCGCGCCCAGAGTGCCGTGGTGGTGAACCATGTCTGGACGCTGACCCGCTTGCCGTTGAGGTCGGCAGGCGACCGGATGCCAGCCCGCTTATTGACATAGATGTAGGAGTGCCGAAACATACGCTTGACGAAGATCGGTATCGCGGTGAACCCGAGCGTTTGGTAAGGCACGTCGGCGAGGTAGATGCCTGTGTAGAACTCGCACACGTCGAACTTGCCCGCGCGGGCCTGAGCCTGGCGGCTGGGATCGTGCGAGTTGACGTGGATGTACAGGTCGATCCCTTCGGGCTTGACCCGGCCGTCGAGCAGCGCCTGATTGCGGTCGTATGAGCCGCAAGTCATGCTCAGTTGCAGGGACATCTCTGCTCGCCGTCTCCTGAAGCGGATTCTCCGAACCGCATTCCACTCACCTGTAGGGGCGGACACGCAGGTCTGCCCCTACAACCGCTCGGAACACTAGCGCGCGCCTGGCACCTTGCCGACAAGCTTCAACGCCTCCTCGAGCACGCGGGTGTTGATCAGCTTCTTGGCGTCCATGCCCGGCTGCAGCTCACCCAGCGGGGTGAAGAACTTGATCGTGTCCTCCAGCATGGCCGTGTCGCCGCCGTTCTGCGGCCAGGCCTTCACGATGTCCAGGTAGGCCTTGACGGAGGGGGCGACCGCGTCCTTCGGCGTGTCCGGCACGTACTTCAGCACGGCGTCCTCGATGATCTTCGGGTTGGCGTGGATCATCCGGAACGTCTTGAGCGTCTCGGCGATGTAGGCGATGCCCACGTCCTGGTTCTTCTCCAGCCACTCGTTGTTGGCCCAGAGCCCGGCCCCGCTGATGTTGTAGAGCCCGCCGGTGTCGATGACGTGGAACTTGCCCGGCGCCTTGGCGTCCAGGTTGATCCAGTCGGCCAACTGGACCTGCGTGCCGTCGATCTGGTTGTTCGCCAGGGCGACGATGCGGTTCTCTCCGCCGGGAATCACCAGGATGTTTGGCTTGACCTTGCACTGGTTGAGCAGCCAGTCCCTGCTGGCTACAGATGTCGTCGCGGTGTCGCCGTGGATGGCGAACTTCGTGCCGTCCATGTCCTTGCAGGTCTTGATCTCGTTCTTGGCGATCATCACGAACTCGCCGCCGTTGTGCTCCATGAGCCAGGAAACCTTGCCGCCCTTCTCGAAGACCCGCAGCGGATCGAGGATCTGGGAGATGGAGATCTGGACCGTGCCCTGGCTGAGCGCCTGGGTGTTGAGGTCGGTGCGGGTGAACTGGACGCTCTCGATGGTCCAGCCATCCTTCTTGAGCCGCTCGTGGGTGACCTGAGTCGGCACGTCGTAGAAGGAGATGCTGGACGGGTGGCCGATCTTGAGGTTCAGGTTGCCGCTCGGCTTGGGGATCTTGATGTCCTCAGGCTTGGTCGCGGGCTTCTCGGCCGGCTTGGCCGGCGCGGCCGTCGCCGCCGGCTTGGCGGGCGCTGCGGTTGCCGCCGGCTTGGCCGGTGCCGCGGTTGGCGCCGGCTGGGCCGGCGCGGTCGTCGCCGCCGGCTTCGCCGGAGCGGCCGTCGGGCTGGGCGCCGCCGCTGGCGCGCAAGCAGTGCCGACCACGAACAGGGACACGACTGCAATGGCAAGCCACCTTGGGTGCATCGAGGTTGCCTCCTCCTTCTTGATTGCAGAGTTCAGAGTTGAGATCGCAGATTGGCTGCGGACTGCAGATTCTGACCCCTGGGTCTCAAATCTGCAACCTGAAACCCGAAATCTCCCTAACGTTGGCCCGGCACCTTGCCGATGATCTTCAAGGCGTTCTGGAGGACTGTGCTGTCGGCGATCTTCCCAGCCTCCAGACCTGGTTGCAGCTCACCTTGTTCCTGAAAGAACCTGATCCCCCCTTCGAGCATCGACAGGTCGCCCCCGTTGGCCGGGAAACTTCCTATGTCGAGGTAGGCCTTGATCGTCGTGGGCAGCACCTTCCGATCGAGGTCCGGCACGTATTTTGGGACGACCTCCTCGAGCAGCTTGGGATTGGCGGCGATCATGCGGTAGGTCTTGAGCAGTTCTGCGACGTAGGCGGTTGCCACGTCTGCATTCTTCTGCAGCCATTCGGTGTTCGCCCAGAAGCCAGAGCCGCTGATCTTGTACGCCTCGCCGCTTGTCAGCACGTGAAACTTGCCCGGTGCCTGGGCGTCAAGGCCGAGCCAATCTCCCAACTGGACGTACGTGGCGTCGACCTGATCGTTCATGAGCGCCACCACCCGGTTCTCTCCACCGGGAATGATGAGGTAGTTTGGCGTCGCCTTGCAGGTGCTCAAGATCCACTGCTTCGTCAGCAGGGTGGTGTTGCCGACCTCGTTGTGCAGGGCGAGCCGCTTGCCATTCAAGTCCTCGCACCTGGCGATCGATGTCTTGGCGATCAACACGAACTCGCCAGGATTGTTCTCTGTGAGCCAGCGGAGCTTGCCGCCCTTCTGGATAGCCCGGAGCGGGTCCAGGGGCACGGAAATATAGAGGTCGATCTTCCCCTCGTTGAGCGCGATGGCGCCCAGATCGGTGCGAGTGAAGAGCACGTCCTCGATCTTCCAGCCGTCCTTGTTGAGGCGCTCGTGCGTCATCATCTGGGGCGCCTCGTAGAACGAGATGCTCGACGGATGGCCGGCCTTGATAGCCAGGTTGCCGCTCGGCTTCGGCACCTTGATGTCTTCCGGCCTGGCGGCGGGCTTCTCGGTCGGCTTGGCGGCGGGCTTCTCGGTCGGTTTAGCCGCGGGCTTCTCAGTCGGTTTAGCCGCCGGCTGCGGGGTCGGCTGCGCGGGCGCAGCGGCAGCGGCTGGCTTCTCCGTCGGCCTGGGTGGCGCGGCTGCAGGGCTCGGTGGTGCGGTTGGCGCGCAGGCTACGGCTGCGAGCAGCGACAGTGCGACGATGCCTGGCCACAAGCGGTGCATGTCTTTCCCTCCCGGCCTTCGAAGATAGAGTTGAGCCCTCAGTCTGATTCAGCGACACGCGACCCGCGTGCCTGTCCCAGGATCCATCCCCACCGCTCGCGTGTGGCCCGGGCTCGCTCAGGCGTAGCGATGATCTCCCCGGCCAACGGGTGGTCCTTCCACTCGAACGGCGTAGTGGCATCGACGATCAGGCGCGAGTTCATCTTCAGTTCCCGCTTGTCGGGATCGATCGCCATGTCAGTCCGAACGGACCGGGTCCGAGTGATGATCTCCACGTCACGGGCTGGATCGCAGCGGGTCAGGATCGCCCACACCACATCCTGCAGGTTAGTGACGTCCACGTGGTGGTCGACGACCACGACCATGCGGCCGGTGTCGACGGCAGCCGCACACTCAGAGGCGATGAGCGCTGCCTGCCTGGCGTGCCCGGGGTACTGTTGCTCGATCGCCACCACGGTCATCAGCCGGTTCGCGCCCTCGGGCGGGCTCCAGACACCGCGCACGCCCGGCACGCCGGCCTTCTCCAGTTGGTCCCAGATCATCCCCGCGCGCAGGTAGGCCAGGAAGCGGTTGTCCTCGTGGGGGGGCTTGCCCTGCGGGCAGCCCAGGAGGACCGGGTTGTTTCTGTGGTAGACCCGGTGGACCCGCACCACTTGGTCGCGGGCGTACCCGTCCTGGTAGTAGCCGGTCCACTCGCCGTACGGCCCTTCCTTGTGCCACTCGTCGGTCGTGACGAAGCCCTCGAGCGCGATCTCGGCGTGGGCTGGGATCGGCAGCCCCGTCACCTCGCCTTCGATCACCTCCAGCGGCTGGCCTCGCACGCCCCCGGCCCAATCCAGCTCGCTCTGCCCAAAGCCAGGCCCTTCCACGCACGAGGCCATGAACAGCAGTGGGTCAGCCCCCACCACCGTCACGATCGGGCAGGGCTCCCCGCGCTGCAGGTACTTCGCTTTGATGATGCCGCCGTGGTGGGGGGGCACGACCCGAATGCCAATGCTGTTTCGATCGAAGACCTGGTTGCGGTACGTGCCGGCATTGATTGCGCCGCTGTCGGGATCGCGCATGATGTTGATGCTCGCGGTCCCGATGAAGCGGCCCCCATCGAGCGGGTGCCAGATGGGGGCTGGGAAGCGCGCCAGGTTCACCTCCTCGCCCCGCAGCACGTTCTCCTGGATCGCCCCTTTCCCGACCGTGATCGGCGGGATGGGCGTGAAGCCGCGCAGCAGCCCGCGCCAGAACTCCAGCAGCCGCTCGTGGGTGGCCTCTTCGGGATCGAGGCCCAGGGTGATCGCCTGGCGGCGCCGGGTCCCCATACCGTTCACCATCACCCGGTAGCCAGGCTCGAAGCCCGGGATGTCGTCGAAGACGACGCACGGGCTCTCTTCGGCATGGTCCAGCATCTCGGCGATAGCGCCGATGTCCGCCTCGGAACTGGCCCTACGCACCGTTTTCAGCTCGCCGATGGCATCCACCAACAGGAGCCACTCACGCAAGTCGCGCCAGAGGGGTTTCCTGGCTCCCGCTAGCTCGTGCCTGGCTTGGATGGCCATCGTCACTCCCCTCGCACGTACCGCAGCACTCGATCGTTCAGTGGCCCCACGTACTCACCCGGGTCCATGCGCGCGCTGACTTCGGGCGGCACGCGGGTGGGGGCCGGGAACCTGGCCGGCGGGGCCGGGCGGGTGCAGTCGAAGATCAGCTTGGTTTCCATACTGCCCTTCTGGTCCCGACGATAGGCGTAGGTGGGCGGGTTCAGGAAGCCACCGACCGAGTTGGGGATGAGGGTCATGTCCTTGTCCGCCTGGAAGCGGGTGGACAGCGCCCAGAGCACCTCCGCCTCGTTGGTCACGTCGATGTCGTCGTCCACCACAACCACCAGCTTGAGGGTCGGGTTGCAGGCGAAGGCCGCGAAGGCGGCCAGGTGGGGCTCGCCATCGGCGTGCTTCTTCATCGAGATGTAGGCGTGCAGGCGGGCGCTGGCGGAGAGCGGCAGATGGACGCTGGTCACGTTGGGACAGACGTCGCGCACCCGGTTCGACAGGTAGCCCACGCGCGCCAGGCCGCCGACGGCCAGGTGCTCGGGGCTGGCGTTGAACACGTCGACGTAGATCGGGTTGCGGCGCGTGGTGATGGCCGTGATGGCGAATACCGGCTGCGGCCCCGTGCCGGTGTAGTAGCGCGGGTACTCGCCGAACGGCCCCTCCTGGCGGAAGGACTCGGGGTTCGGGTCCACGAAGCCCTCGATCACGATCTCGGCCCGGGCGGGCACGTCCAGGTCGACCGTCTCCGCACGCACCACCTCCAGCGGCTGCCGCAGCAGGCCGCCCGCCACCTCCAGCTCGCCCCCGACGCCCGGCGGCTTGGTGCTGGCGGCCAGCAGCAGGGCCGGGTGGTGTCCGATGGCCATCGCCATCGGCATCAACTCCCCGCGCTCGCGGTACTGGAGCATGACATAGCGCGCGTTCTGCGTGCTGCCAGCCATGAACCCCAGCTCTTTGGTGCCGTGGACCTGGGCGCGGTAGGTTCCGGCGTTCAGCGCCCCGGTCTTCGGGTCGCGGACGATCGCCACGTCCGAGGTCACGAACTTGCCCGCGTCCAGCTCCTGGTGCTGGAGGAGTGGGAGCCTGCTCAGGTCGGCCTCTTCCCCGGTCCAGATCACCTCCTTGACCGGCGCCTCGCTCCGCTCGACCCGCCTGACCGGCAGCGGCTGGCTCTCGCGCCGACGGAACGCCTCCACCATGCCCTGCACGGTCGAGTCGATGCTCAGGGCCAGGCGCTCGTAGGTGCCGTGCAGGTTGATGAGCAGCGGCATGCGGGAGCCCCGGACGTTCTTGAACAGCACGGCCGGGTACTTCGGGTAGCGCGGGTCCAGGCGCATGCGGTCCACGATGGCCGTGGCCTCGAAAACCGGGTCGACCGCCCGGTCCACCACCATGAGTTGCTCCGGGTCATGCTCCAGCAGCCGCCTCAGGAACGTGCGCAGGTCCTCCGCCCCCGTGCTCGCCCCCTCGCCCCGCGCCTCTGCGGCGTCCGCCACCTGCGCCAGCGTGTCGTGCTGTGCCACGGCCTCCTCCAGTGCTGAGTCCTGAGTCCTGAGTCTTGAGTGCTGAGTCCTGAGTGCTGAGTCTTGAGTCTTGAGTCCTGAGTGCTGAGTCCTGAGTCCTGAGTGCTGAGTCTTGAGTCTTGAGTGCTGAGTGCTGAGTGCTGAGTGCTGAGTGCTCGTCCCTGACTCAGGACTCAGGACTCAGCACTCAGCACTGCTAACACCTTCTCCGCCGTGAGCGGCAGGTCTGTGATGCGCACTCCTACTGCGTTGTAGACGGCGTTCGCGATCGCCGCCATCACTGGGGGGAGCGAGGTTTCGCCGATGCCGTGGACCTCGCCCCTCTCCGCCCGTTCCAGGATCGAGCTGACCAGGTCGCCAGGCACGTCCTTGAAGGACGGGATCATGTAGTCGGCCAGGTTCTGGTTCACCACCTGGCCGTCTTCGTACCGCATCTCCTCGAAGAGCGCCTGCCCCAGGCCAAACAGGGTGTTCCCCTCGGTCTGCAGCTCGCACAGCCGGGGATTCACCATCCTACCCGCGAACGCCCCGGAGTCGAACTTGAGCACCTCGATCTTCCCGGTCTCGGTGTCGACCTCGACTTCGCACGCGGCTGTGGCCTGGTGCCAGTGGACGGAGGCGAAGCCCTGTCCTGTCTCGGGGTCCAGGCCGCCCTTCGTGACGCAGGCGCCCTGGCCGAGCAGGTTGCCCCGCCGGCCCTTGCGCACCACCTCGCCGTAGTCGAGTCCGCGCTCGGGTGCCCCGCGGACCTCCACCCTGCCGTTGCGCGCCACCAGGTCGTCCACCCCGACCTCCAGCAGCCCCGCCGCCAGCTCCAGGACCTGGCGCTTGACCTCCCGGGCCGCCTGGGCTACGGCCGTGCCCATCGAGAAGGTGGTGCGACTGGAACTGGTCTGCTGGTCGTAAGGGGTCACGTCGGTGTCGGGCTCGGACACCCGCACGCGCTGGTAAGGCAGCTCCGCGGCCTCGGCGGCGAGCTGGGCCAGCGCCGTCGTGGCGCCCTGCCCCATCTCGACGCTGCTGGTGGCCACGTCCAGGCTGCCGTCTTCATTCAGCTTGGCCGAGGCGGTGGAGGTCGACGGCGTGAGCGTGGACTTCATGATGACGGTCACGGCCTTCCCCCGGCGCTTGCTGGTCTCTCGCCCGCCCTGCCCACCCGGCTCCGCGGCGCTCCCAGGCCCGCCCTTCAGGGCGGCGGCCTCTCTGGGCTGCCGCCCTGAAGGGCGGGCCTGCCGAGACCTGCTCTCATCCTGCCCACCCGCCGCGGCCTGCCTCAGCCACCAGGCGTCGCCCGGCTGCCAGGCGACGGACGCCACCGCACCCTCGATCAGCTCGTCGAAGTGCAGGTCCTCGAGCTCCTGGCCGCTCGGGTGGCGATCGCCGTCGTGGACCACGTTCCGGCGCCGCAGCTCGAGCGGGTCCATGCCCAACCGCTCGGCGATCATGTCCATCTGGCTCTCGTACGCCCAGGCCGCCTGCGGCACGCCAAAGCCGCGAAACGCCCCGGCTGGAACGAGGTTGGTCCAGACCGCGTACGAGTCGATCTTCACGTGCGGGACCCGGTATGGGCCGACCATGGCCAGGCCGCCGTTGCGGGCGACGAGCGGCCCGATGTCGGCGTAGGCGCCGGTGTTGAAGTAGGTAGCCATCTGTCGCGCCACGAGGGTCCCATCCCGCATCACCCCGGTCTTCACGTGGACAGTCGCGGCGTGCTTGGTGACCGTGACGAACTCCTCCGCACGCCGCAGGACGATCTTGACCGGCCGCCGCGCCTTCCAGGCCAGCAGGCTGGCGATCGGCTCGAGTCGGAGCGAGCCCTTGGCGCCATACCCGCCGCCCAGGGTGTGGACGATGACCCGCACCTTCGACTGCGGCAGGTGGAACATCGTCGCCATCTGGGCTCGGATCGCGTGGGGCATCTGGGTAGAGGACCAGAGGGTGAGCCGGCCGCCCTCGTACTGGGCAACGGTGACGTGCGGCTCGAGCGACACGTGCTGCACGGCGGGGGAGCGAAAGGTGTCCTCGAAGACGAAGTCCGCCTGGGCGAAGCCCTGCTCCACATCGCCTCGGCGCAGTTTGAAGTGGCCGCACAGGTTGTTCGCTCCGGCGACGGCCCCGGCCAGGTGCCCGAGCCCGGGTTGCACCTCCGGCCGGGGCTCGTGGAGCAGCGGCGCGTCCGGCCGCAGCGCCTCGTCCACCTCGAACACGGCTGGCAGCGGCTCGTAGTCGACCTCGATCAGGTCGAGCGCTTCGTCGGCCACCTCCTCGTCCACGGCCGCTACCGCCGCCACCGGGTCGCCGACGAAGCGCACCCGGTCTACCGCCACGATGGTCTGGTCGCAGAGCATCCGCCCGTAGCGGGGAGTGAGGGCCTCCGGGTGCTCCAGGTCCGCCCGGGTCAGGACAGCCACGACGCCCGGCAGGCGCTCGGCGCGCGAGGCGTCGACGCGGAGCACTCGGGCGTGGGGGTGCGGGCTGCGCAGGATCCGCCCGGCCAGCATGCCGGGCAGCTCGACGTTGAGCACATAGCCCACCTGCCCCGTGACGCGCTCGTAGGCGTCGACCACCGGCACGCTCTGCCCGACCGGCCCCACGCTCGTCCTGAGCCTGTCGAAGGACGCCCTTCCCCCATCCCGATTGGCCAGCGCCTGCTTCACGGGCGCATCACCCGCTGCAGCCTGGACTTGATATCTGCCGGCATCGCCAGAAAGCCCACCGTTCGAGCATCCCGAACCTCAACTTGGACGCATCGCGTTCTTCAACTTCGTCTTCAGGTCGGCCGGCATGTCCAGGAACTCCAGGACCAGCTTCTGGAGCTGCTCGCCGCTGAGCGGCTGAATCTCCAGATTGGCCTTCTTCGCCTCGGCCAGGTACTCCTGGTCGAGCGTGGTCTTCGCCCAGGCGGCTTTCAGCGCCTGCACGCGGTCCCCGGGCACGCCGGGGGCAAGGAAATACTGGACCGAGAACTGGCCGGGCACGACGATACCCAGGCGCAGCAGTTGGCGCTGTTCCTCGCTCCTGGCGAAGCTCAGCACGGTCGGAGTGTTCGGCAGGTCCTTGAGCGGGGCGTCGGTGAACTGGGCCAGCAGTAGCAGCTCTCCGCCCTGCAGCTTCGGCAGAATCGCTACCTTGGCGCCTTCCCAGACCTCGAAGGCGCCGTCGATCTCGCCTCGCTCGATCGCCAGGGCGCGCTCGGGCACGCCCGGATAGCCCGGAACCAGCTTCACGTTGCCGCCCAGCATCTCACGGACCAGGATGGGCGCGTCGTAGGTGGCCGAGCCCGGGGCGCTGCCGCCCAGGACAATCTGCCTGGCGCTCGGGCCCAGGACCTGGTCGAACTGCTTGAAGCCGGAAGCCTTGCCCACGATGAGCACGTAGCTGAATGGAAACGGAGCGCCGAGGTACAGCAGCTTCCTGGCGTCGTACTGGACGGCCTGCCCGCCGAAGAGCTGCTCCAGCACCGTCGCGCTGCCGTTGGTGACGCCGATGACGGTGCCATCCTGAGGCGCCACGTTGTACACGTGGTTCGTGCCCAGCAGGCCAGCCGCGCCCGGCATGTTCTCAACGATGATCGTGGGGTTGCCAGGGATGAGCTTCGACATGTACTTGGCCATCAGGCGCGAGTTGACGTCGAAGCTCCCGCCCGGCGGGAAGGTGACGATGATCTTGACGGTCTTGCCCCGGTAGAAGTCGGCCACCGCCTGCTCATCGAAGGCGGGCTTGGCAGCCGGCTTCTCGGTCGGCTTGGCCGCCGGCTTCTCCGCGGCCGCCGTCGCGGCCGGCTTCTCGGTCGGCCTGGCCGGAGCGGCCGTCAGTTGCGCGGGCGCGGCCGTCGGCGCGGGCCTGGCAGGCGCTACGGTGGGGCTGGGCGCCGCCGCGGGCGCGCAGGCCGCGAGGAGCAGCGCCGCCAGCAGCGTCAGGAGCCGAGCTGGGAATACCTTCATGAGCAGCTTGACCTCCGTTGCCAAGCTTCCATCCGAGCCGCGACCGTGAGGGCGCGCGGCCCCCGGGGTCCGCGCTCCCTCACGGTCGCGGCTCGGATAACCCCCTTCCTTCCCGCACACCTTGATTGACCGACCACGCATCACTCGGCACTCGCCACTAGCCACGCTGCTCCTGCAGCGCCCGCAGCACCCTCTCCGGGGTAAGCGGCAGATCGAAGATGCGCGTGCCCAGCGCTCGGTTGACCGCGTTGCCGATGGCCGGCCGAATCGGTGGGACCGCGGTCTCGCCGATCCCGTGGACCTCCTTGGTATGTGCCGACTCGAGGACGTACGTCGTCAACTCGTGGGGCACGTCTTCGAACGACGGGATCATGTAGTCGCTCAGGTTGGGATTGGCGATGCGACCGTCGGTGTCCAGGACCACTTCCTCGAACAGCGCCTGGCCCAGTCCGAACAGGGCGCTGCCCTCGACCTGCAGCTCGCAGAAGCGCGGGTTGATGGCCCGCCCGACGTACAGGCAGGCGTGCAGGCGCGTCACCTCCACCTTGCCCGTTTCCGTGTCGACCTCCACCTCGCACGTCACCACCGCCGGGTGCCACTGCGCCGATCCCTTTCCCTGGCCGGTCTCCAGGTCCAGGTGCGTCGTCGGCCCGAAGTAGCCGTGGCCCAGCAGGTTGCCGCGCAGCGCCCGGCGGACCACGTCGCCGTAGCCGAGCGAGCGATCGGGCGCGCCGCGCACTTTCACCCGCCCATCCTCCAGCACCACGTCGTCTCTGGACACCTCCAGCAGGTCGGCCCCGAGCTCCAGCAGTTGCCGCTTCACATCCTGGACGGCGTAGCGCACGGCCGTGCCCATGGTGAAGGTCGTGCGGCTCGCGGCGGTCATGTGGTCGAAGGGGGTGACGGCCGTGTCGGGCTCGGACACCCGGACTCGCTCGAACGGCAGCCCGGCTTCGTCGGCCGCGATCTGGCCCAGCACCGTCTGCGCCCCCTGGCCCATCTCCACGCTGCTGACCAGCACGTTCAGGCTGCCGTCGCCGTTCAGCTTGACGATCGCCGAGGACGGCACGGTCGCGGCGCCCTTGACGATGCAGCTCAGGCCCTTGGCGCGGATCCTGGTGCCCTCGCGCACCACCAGCGGCCCCTCGCCCCAGCCGATCCGTCGAGCCGCTTCCTCCAGTAGTTCGGGGTAGTGGCACTCGGGGAACGGCTCGCCCGTGGTGAAGGGCTCACCTTCGTGCAGCACGTTCTTGCGCCGCAGCTCGAGCGGGTCGATCCCGAGCTGGTCGGCAATGAGGTCCATCTGGAGCTCGTGCGCCCAGGCGACCTGGGTGATCCCGTAGCCGCGGAAGGCTCCTGCCGGCAGGGCGTTAGTGTAGACGCCGTAGGAGTCCGTCTTGAGGTTGGGTACCCGGTACGGTCCGGTGGACGCGTAGGCTCGCTGGATCAGGTTGGGCGAGCTGTCGGCGAAGGGGCCGCCGTTGTAGTAGCAGGTAGCCTCGTGGGCCACCAGCGTCCCATCGCGCTTCACCCCCGTCTTGAGCCGGACCTTCACGGCGTGCTGGGTGTAGACCAGGAACTCCTCGTTGCGCCGCAGCGCCAGCCGCACCGGCCGCCGCGCCTTCCAGGCCAGCAGCGCGGCCATGGGCTCGATCCTGGCGTTGATCTTGCCGCCATAGCCGCCACCGAGGGTGGAGACGATCACCCGCACGTCGGCCGTCGGCAAGCGGAAGATGTCCGCGATCTGCATCTGGACCAGGTGCGGGCTCTGGTTCGATGTCCAGATGGTGATCCGGCCGTCCCGCACCTGGGCGATGGCGTTGTGGGGCTCCATCGGCACGTGCGCCACCGGCGGGCTGGTGTACACGTTTTCGATGATGAGGTCCGCCTCGCGGAACCCCTGCTCCACGTCGCCCTTGCGCTGGGTGAACAGGTGGATGATGTTCGTCCCTTCCTTCGACCGCGCCCGCACCTCGAGTCGGGCGGGAATGACCCGCCGCGGCCCCTCGTGCAGCAGCGGCGCCCCGGGCGCCAGCGCGGCCTCCGGATCGAAGACAGCCGGCAGTTCCTCGTACTCCACCTCGATCAGGTCCAGCGCCTCGGCCGCGGTGTCCTCGTCGACCGCGGCGACCGCCGCCACCGGCTCGCCCACGTAGCGCACCCGGTCCAGCGCCAGCGGCGTCTGGTCGCGGATGACCGGGCCGTAGTACGGGGAGAACTGGTCCTGCCCGAGCAGGTCGTTGCGGCTGATGGCCGCCGCGACCCCCGGCAGCCGCTCGGCCCTCGAGGTGTCCACCCGCACCAGCCGCGCGTGAGCGTGCGGGCTGTGCAAGACGCGCGCGTGCAGCATGCCCGGCAGCTTCAGGTTGAGGGCGTAGGCCACCTCTCCGGTCACGCGCGACCACCAGTCCACCATCGGGACCGCCTGTCCTATCGCCATGTCCACTCCTTGGATTTCGGATTTCGGATTTCGGATTTCGGATTGGGGACCGGGCCTCACGCCTCCTCAATCCGAAATCCGAAATCCGAAATCCGAAATCTCAACTCAGGATCCAGCCCCACTTCTCCAGCGTGGCCCGGGTGCGCTCCGGCGTGCAGATCGGCTCGCCCGCCAGCGGGTGGTTCAGCCACTCGTAGGGCGTGGTAGCATCGATGATCATGCGCGACATCATCTTCAGCTCGCGCTCATCGGGGCCCATGCCGATATCGATCCGGCTGCCCTTGGTGCGGGTGATGATCTCCACGTCGCGGGCCGGGTCGGAGCGGGCCAGGATCGCCCACATCACGTCCTGCAGGTTGGTCACGTCCACGTAGTCGTCGACCACGACCACCAGACGGCACATCTCCACTGAGCCCGCGCATTGGGAGGCGATGAGCGCCGCCTGCTTGGCGTGGCCGGGGTACTGCTGCTTGATCGCCACCACGGTCATCAGCCGGTTGCCACCCTCCGGCGGGGACCAGACCCCCACCACCCCTGGCACGCCGGCCTTCTCCAGTTGGTCCCAGATCATGCCGGAGCGCAGGTAGGCCAGGAAGCGGTTGTCCTCGTGGGGCGGCTTGCCCTGGGGACAGCCCAGGATGACCGGGTTGTCGCGGTGGTAGATGCGGTGGACCCGCACCACCTGGTCGCGCTGGTACCCGTCCTGGTAGTAGCCCATCCACTCGCCGTACGGCCCTTCCTTGTGGAACTCGTCCGGGACGACGAAGCCCTCCAGCGCGATCTCGGCATAGGCCGGGATGGGCAGCCCGGTCACCTCGCCCTGGATCATCTCGATCGGCCGGCCGCGCACCCCCCCGGCCCAGTCGAACTCGCTCAGGCCAAAGGGAATGCCTTCCACGCACGAGGCCATGAACAGCAGCGGGTCGCAGCCCACCACCACCACCACGGGGCAGGGCTCGCCGCGCTTCAGGTACTTCTCCTTGATGATCCCGCCGTGGTGCGGCGGGGCCACCCGGATGCCGACGCTGTTGCGGTCGAAGATCTGGTTGCGGTAGGTGCCGGCGTTGACTACCCCGGTATCCGGGTCGCGCACGATGTTCACGCTGGCGGTGCCGATGAAGCGCCCGCCGTCGAGCGGGTGCCAGATCGGGGCTGGGAGGCGGCCCAAGTCCACGTCCTCGCCCCGCAGGATGTTCTCCTGGATCGGCCCCTGCCCAACGGTGACCGCGGGAATGGGCGTGAAGCCGCGCAGCAGCCCGCGCCAGAACTCAAGCAGCCGCTCGTGGGAGGCCTCCGCGGGGTCGAGGCCGAGGGTGATCGCCTGGCGGCGGCGGGTGCCCATGCCGTTCGACATCACCCGGAAGCCGCGCTGAAAGCCCGGGATGTCGTCGAACAGCAGGCACGGGCTCTGGTCGGCGTGCTCGCACATCTCGGTGATCGCGCCGATGTCCGCCTCCGAGGTGGCCCCGCGCACCGTCTTCAGCTCGCCGATGGCCTCGACCAACTGCAGCCACTCGCGCAGGTCGCGCCACTGAGGTTTCGTCGCTCTGGCTAGCTCAGCCGTGGCTTGGACGGCCATGGTCACTCCCCTCGCAAGAACGCTGCGTCCTCGTCGCTCAGCGGGCGGACGTAGTCACCCGGGTCCATGCGCGCCTTGATCTCGGGCGGCACGCGGGTGGGCACCGG
>JACQUR010000096.1 GCA_016210245.1 Chloroflexota bacterium | reverse complement strand
GCCTGCTGCGCCTGCAGAAGCTGCGCGCCGCGGCCACGGACCAGGGCCAGATGGCGCTGGCAAGCTGAAAGACCTTGAGATTGTAGATTTGAGATTGCAGAGTGCAGATTGAAGAAATCTGCACTCTGCAATCTCAAATCTACAATCTCCAGAGGGAGATGACTGATGGGACGATTGTACGAAGGCGCGTCGCCCGACTCCTTTGGATTCCAGGACATCCTGTACGACAAGCGCGACTGGGTGGCCACGGTGACCTTCAACCGCCCCCACGCCTACAACGCCTACACCGCCAACACGCTCCAGGAGCTCACCCGCGCCTTCCGCGATGCTGCCTGGGACGACCGGGTGGCCGTGTTGGTCCTGACCGGCGCGGGCGACAAGGCGTTCTGCACTGGCGGCGACGTCAAGGAGTACGCGACTGACTACACCGAGCGCCCGCGGGACTACTGGAAGTACATGGGCCTGTTCATGGAGTGCCACGAGCAGCTCCGCAACCTGGGCAAGCCCAGCATCGCCCGCCTCAACGGCATGGTCGCCGGGGGCGGCAACGAGTTCAACATGGGCTGCGACCTGGCGGTGGCCGCCGACCACGTGCGCATCCGCCAGGTGGGGACCATGGTGGGCAGCGTGGCCTGCGGCGGCGCGACCCAGTGGCTGCCGCTCATGATCGGCGACCGCCGGGCGCGGGAGATGCTCCTCACCTGCGACTGGATCGACGCCCAGACCGCGCTGGACTGGGGTCTTTTGAACCGGGTTGTCCCGGCCGCCCAGCTCGACGCCGCCGTGGCCGAGCTGGTCGAGAAGCTGGTCGACAAGTTCCCCGAGTGTACCCGCTACACCCGCCAGCAGGTGAACTTCTGGAAGGACCTGTCCTGGAGCCTGACCATCGGCCACGCCCGCGACTGGCTGGCGCTGCACTTCACCGACGCGGAGCCGGCCGAGGGCATGAACGCCTTTGCGGAGAAGCGCCCGGCGGACCGCATCGGCCTGCGCCGCCGCGCGGCCGAAGGCGGCTCGAGCGAGTACCTGTGGGGCCCACACAAGGTCGCCTGCCCCCAGTGCGGGACCCGCTACCTGCCGGCCCAGTTCCGTTTCTGCGGCATGTGCGGGGCCGAGCTGGCCCAGGATGCCCCGCCGGCCCCAACCAGGGCAGGCGCAGATAACATGCGGTAGAATCCTGCTGGCAGCAAAGCAAGACCTGGAGGCAAGCATGCGCGCTGCGGTATTCCACGCTCCCCACGCTCCGCTCGCGCTCGAGGAGGCGCCGGAGCCCCGGTGCGGCGAGCGCGACATCCTCATTCAAGTGGCCGCGTGTGGACTGTGCCACAGCGACCTGCACTACATCGACCACGGGGTGAAGACGTTCAAAGCGCCGCCCCTCATCCTTGGCCACGAGGCCTCGGGCGTCGTCGTCGAGGTCGGCGCGGCGGCCAGGGACTTCAAGGTCGGCGACCGCGTGCTCATACCGCCGATCATCCCCTGCAATACCTGTCGCTCCTGCCGTTCCGGGCGAGCGAACGTGTGCGAGCGGCTGCAGATGTTCGGCAACGACGTCGATGGGGCCTTCGCCCAGTACGTGGCCGCTCCAGCGGCCGAGTGCTTCCACCTGCCCGAGGAGATTCCGCTGGTGGAGGCCTCGGTCATCTCCGACGCGGTCACTACCCCGTTCCACGGGGTGCGGAACCGCGCCCGCGTGCAGGCCGGGGAGACGGTGGCCATCTTCGGCTGCGGCGGGGTGGGGCTGAACGCGGTGCAGGTCGCGGCCCTGCTCGGGGCGATCGTCATCGCCGTGGACATCAGCCCGGAGAAGCTGGAGTGGGCCCGCCGCTTCGGCGCGGTCGAGGCGATCAACCCGCGCGACGTGCCCGACGTGCCCCGGGCGATTCGCCGCCTGACCGGCGGCGGAGCCGACGTGGCCGTGGAGGCCATCGGCCGGCCTCAGACCCAGGAGCAGGCCTTCTCCAGCCTGCGCGGGGGCGGCCGGCTGCTGCTGATGGGCTTCAGCGCGGAGTCGATGGCCCTCAACGCCGGGCGCACCACCTACCGCGAGATCGAGGTCATCGGCACCCTGGGCTGCCGCCCGGTCGACTTCCCGGCGGTCATCGAGCTGGTGCGGCGGGGCAAGCTGCAGGTTGTGCCGCTGGTGACGGGGCGGTTCGCTCTGTCCGAGATCAACGCCGGGCTCGACGCGCTGCGGAGCGGCCAGGGCATCCGCAACGTCGTGCTGCCACAGGAGAGATGAGATGAGCGCAGACCGGGCAGAAGCACCGCTCATTCGCGTTGAAGAGCGCGAGGACGTGGCCTATCTCACCCTGAACCGGCCACCCCTCAACGTCCTGACCATCGCTATGATGCGGGGGCTGGTCGACGTGCTGGACCAGGTGTGCCGCGCGCCTGCCCTGCGGGCGGTGGTCCTGCGCGGCCAGGGCAGGGCGTTCTCGGCCGGGGTAGACATCGGCGAGCACCAGGGCGAGACGCTGCGCCCGCTGCTGGACGCCTTCCACGTCCTGGTGCTGCGCCTGCTGCACAGCCCGGTGCCGGTCGTCTCGGTCGTTCATGGCGTCGCCCTGGGCGGCGGCTGCGAGTTGGCGGCCGCCTCGGACCTCGTCCTCATCGCCGAGGATGCCCGCATCGGCGTGCCGGAGATCAAGCTGGCGGTCTTCCCACCGGCCGCGGCGGTGTTGTTCCCGCGCCTGGTCGGCACCCACCGTGCCCTGGAGCTGATCCTGACCGGGGAGCCGGTGAGCGGCGCCGAGGCGGCCCGCATCGGCCTGGCCACTCGAGCGGTGCCGGCTGTAGAACTGGACGCAGCGCTGGAGTCGGTGCTGGCTCGGCTGCGGGCCACCAGCGCCGCCGCGCTGCGCCTGGCCCGCCGGGCGATCGTCGAGTCGCTGGACCAGAACGTGGCCGCCGCCCTGGAGCACCTGGAACGGGTCCAGGTGGAGGAGCTGATCCCTTCCCACGACGCGCAGGAGGGCTTGCGGGCATTCCTGGAGAAGCGCGCGCCGGTCTGGCAGCACCGGTAGCCTGGGACGCGGGGACACGGGGACGCGGAGACGGGGGGACGATGGGGAAATACGAGAGCGTTCGAGCGCTGGCGAGTGGGTTGGCGGACTCGCCGGAGCCGACCTTTGTGGTTGCCCTGGATGGCACGATCGTAGCCTGGAACCCTGCCGCGGCGGAGCTCTTCGACGTCCCGGCCTGGCAGGCCATCGGCCAGCCGTGTCAGGCCATTATTGCTGGCGCTACCGCGCAGGGGGACGCCGTCTGCTGCGCGGCGTGTGTGGTGCTGCGGGAGGCTGCAGCGGGGCGCTCCGCGCCCGCGACGGACCTGGTGGCCACGCTCGGGCGGCCGGCTCGCCGGCGCTGGCTACGCGTTCACGTGGTCGGCCTGAAGGATGCCGAGGGGCAGCCTCAGGGGGTGCTGCACCTGGTCGAGGACGTACACGAGCGCCGCACGCGCGAGCGCGTCGGCGAGCGCTTCCTGGCGCTCACGGCCAACCATGGCAACGGGGCGGGTAACGTCGAGGTGCTCCTGACGCGGCGCGAGCGCGACGTGTTCCGGTTGCTGGCAGGAGGGCAGACCGCCCGGGAAGTGGCAGCCTGCCTGGGCATTCAGCACGCCACGGCGCGCACGCACATCCAGCGTATCCTGGCCAAGCTAGGCGCCCACAACCGGGTGGCGGCGCTGTCCAGGGTGCTGGAAGGCGACCGGGAAGAGGAGGCGGTGGACGATACGGAGCAGCGGCTTCAAGCCTGACCGGGGAGGTATCCGAGCTCCTCCCGTAGCAGGTCCTCATACGTCTGCCGCCGGCGGATCAGGCGCGCCTGGCCGTCCCTGGCCAGCACCACGGCTGGTTTGAGGGCGTGGTTGTAGTTGCTGGACATGGCCAGGTTGTAGGCGCCGGAGGCGGGGAGCGCCAGCACGTCGCCGGGCTGCAGCGGAGGCAGCTCCACGTCGCGGATGAGCACGTCGCCGGATTCGCAGTACTTGCCGACCACGGTCACCATCTCGCTGGGCGCGGCCGACATGCGGTTGGCCAGCAGCGCCTCGTAGCGCGCCTGGTAGAGCGCCGGACGGATGTTGTCGGCCATGCCGCCGTCCACCGCGACGTAGGTGCGCACCTGGGGGATGCGTTTGATGGCGCCCACCCGGTAGAGGGCAACGCCGGCCGTGCCGACGATGGAGCGGCCGGGCTCGAGCACCAGCCGCGGCCCGCTCGCCCCGCTGTAGCCGGTGAGCCGATGGACCGTCTCGGCCACCGTGGCCACCAGCTCCGCCACCGGCTGCGGGTCGTCCGTGCGCGTGTAGGCAATGCCCCAGCCGCCCCCCGGGCTGAACTCCCGCAGTTCGACCCCGAGCTGCCGCTGCATCGCCCGGGCGAAGCCGAGCACGATGCGAATGGATTCGACATACGGCTCCAGCTCGAAGATCTGCGAGCCGATGTGAGCGTGGTAGCCGAGCAGGTCCAGGCTGGGGAGCGCGAGGGCGCGGCGGACCGCCTCCTCGGCCTGGCCGGTGGCGATGGGGAAGCCGAACTTGGAGTCCAGGATGCCGGTCTTGCGATAGTCGTGGGTGTGGGCCTCCACGCCCGGGGTGAGCCGCAGCAGGATGGGCTGCCGTCGCCCGCGCTGGGCCGCCACCTCGGCCAGCAGATCCAGCTCGTACAGGTTGTCTACCACCACGCGGCCAACGCCGTGATCCAGCGCCAGCTCCAGCTCTTCCCGCGCCTTGTTGTTGCCGTGGAAGTAGATCCGCTCCGAGGGGAAGTCCACCCGCAGGGCCACGTGCAGCTCCCCGCCGGAGACGACGTCGAGCCCCAGCCCCTCCTGCTTGACGATCTCGAGCAGCGCCGGGGACGAAAACGCCTTGGAGGCGTACAGCACCAGCGCGTTGGGATAGGCGGCTCGGAGTCCGTCCAGGTACTCCCGGGCTCGAGCCCGGATGGTCGCCTCATCGTACACGTACAGCGGCGTCCCGAAGCGCTCGGCCAGCTCCACCGCGTCGCACCCGCCCAGGACCAGGTGGTCGCGCTCACTCGTGCTGGCGCCCAGGGGAAGAATCGACCGGACCGAGGGGGCGATGGCCATGAAGCTCTCCTGTTGAGTGCAGATTTGAGATTGCAGAGTGCAGATTTGAAATCTGCACTCTGCAATCTCAAATCTGCACTCCTCCTACGTGCTGGGGACCAAGGTCCAATCCGGTGGCAGCTCGTAGCGCTGAACGCGATTGGTGGGCAGCTTGCCCTCCACGATCCGCACGCGCCCCTTGCGCTTGATCTCTGCGTAGGTATTGTGAATCTGGACGATGCGCTTCTCCCGCAGGTTGAACAGCACGACCCCCGCCCGAACTGGCTGCAAGCTCGCCTCCTGAGTGCGCTCGTCGACCACGCGGAAGACGGGGAGCTCCTGGGGCTTGCAGTAGTCGAGCGCCGCGTGGATGGCGCGGAAGTTGGCGCCCGAGTTGTGCTCGTCGAAGACCGCCAGCCCGCTCAGCACATGTTCGGGCAGATCGCCCGAGAAGGGCGCCGAGCAGCGCAGCAGCTCCTCGAGGCTCTTCGGCTGAAAGCTACAGGCGGCGACGAGCGCCTCCAGGGCATAGCAGGGCGCCACAAAGCTCACTTTGCCCTGCCGGTCCACGACGGTGAAGCGCATCAAGTCATCCATGGGGTGAAAGAGGCTCTAGGCGACGTGCAGGTCGATTCGCTGGATCCAACGCTCCGGTTGCCGAATCTCGGCCTCGGTGGGCAGGTTCTCCGCCGCGACCCACGCCCGGTTCAGGAAGCCGATGCCTCGCTCCGCGACCACCCGGCCGACGAACGTCTCGCCCAGCGCGTACTGCTCCATCTTCAGGGAGAGCCCCGTCAGCTTCAGCAAGAGCTGCTCCCCCCGCCCCCGCTGCCGCTGCCGTTGCTCGACCCGCGCCTGGATCTCAGCGTAGTGGCTCAACAGCTCTTGCCCTACGTTGTGCATAACGTGGTTGCTGTAGCCTTCGGCCAGGCTCATCAGCGCCTGCAGGCGGGACAGGAGCTGGCGCTGGTGGGGCGTCATCATCGCCTCCAGCAGGGTATGGCCGCGGCTGAGGTTCTGGCACAGCCGGGCGAGCATGGAACTCGCGCCGCGGCCGGGCGAGCGGTCGCGCATGTCGTCCACCACGCTGCGCAGGTAGCCCTGCAGCGTGGCGTTCATGTAGGTGCGGACCCAGGGATTGACCTCGAACTCGTGCGCATGGGTGGCCTCGTGGAGCGCGATCCAGGTGCGTAGCTCTGCCGCGGGCACCTGCAATTGGTGCTCGAGGCTCTGGATGTTGGGCTCGACGAAGTAGAGCCGGCCGGCGCTGAGCGGCTCCTGGCCCAGGAGGCTGAGGTCGTACTGGCCCAGGACCCGCTGGGCCAGGAAGCCCAGGAGCAGGCCCACCTGGGCGCTCAAGACCGCCTTGCCAGCCTGCGCCACGCCCGGCAGGTCGACGAGCTCCGTGCGCGCGCTCTCGGCGTAGAACTGCTCGACGGGCTCGAACAGCTCGCGGAAGTTGGCCACGTTGGCCCGAATCCAGTCGTGCCGGTCCATCACCTGGATCACCGTCCCCGAGAGGGCGAGCGTGGTCCCGGTGTAGTCGGCGATCGGCTGTTCGATGCGCCGCAGCATGGCCCGGTACTCCTCCTGGAGGCGTTCGCGGGCCGCGGGGTGCAGGGCGGGCACGGTCCCACTGGTCCGCACCGCCACGCGCGTGGCCCAGTCCCAGTCCAGCATCCGCCGCTCGGCCCCGCGCCCGTAGCGACGCGCCACCGCCCACAGGACAGCCGCCGAGGCGCCCAGGAGCAAACCTTTTCTCAACTCTGTCTGGTAACTCATTCCTGCGTAAGCCTTCAGCCGCCAGCTCTCAGCCATCAGCACGGGAGCGCAGAATAGGGGCCAGCCCATACCCGGGTCGCCCCCCGCTCGCCCCTCTCCTGGCCCAATGCTGATTCCACAAGCGCAGGATCCGCAGTGCCGCTGCCATTGGCCGCGGGACGCAGCTCCTAGCAGATTCTACTCGGGCTCCGGCGACGGGGACAAGGATTCGGCGCCCATCCGCCGCGGCCGCGCGTTGACAGCCCGGCGGAGGGCAACTACAATCCGCACCGAGTTCTGCGACCACCTGGAGGCGCAACTCCAGTCGATCCATCCACAGGCACCCCCGGGCGCTCGGCACTACTTATCTGTATCCCTACACCAGGAGAGGACATGGACGTACCAGAGGCGAAGTTCGTATCCATGCGCGGGCTGCTGGCGTTCGCCAGCGTGGCCATCCTGGCCACGGCGGCGTGCGCACCCCAGGCGGCAGCCCCCACCGCCGCCCCGGCGAAGGCACCTCCGACCACGGCTCCGGCCAAACCAGCTCCGACCACGGCTCCGGCCAAGACCGAAGCCCCGGCTGCCAAGCCGGCGGCAACGGCCGCTCCGGCCGCGAAGCCCACGGAGAAGCCGGCCGCCAAGCCGGCTGAGTTCGACGAGAAGGCGGTGGCCGACTTCTACAAGGGCAAGACCCTCCGCATCATCGTTGGCTACGGCCCGGGCGGCACGACCGACATCACCGCCAGGCTGCTCCAACAGGTGTGGGCGAAGTACATCCCCGGCAATCCGACCGTCGTGGTGGAGAACCGGCCGGGCGCGGGCAGCATGCTGGCGCTCAACACGGTCTACAACTCGGACCCACAGGACGGCACGGTAGTCGTCGCCACGGGCGAGGTGGGAGCCGTCGCTCAGGCGGTCGGCCTCCCCGGCGTGCAGTTCGACGCCGGCAAGTATCAGTGGCTAGGAAGCACGTATGACAGCCCCGGCGCGTGCGCGGTGCGCACCGACGCGGGCATCACCACCTTCCAGGATATGGTCACCAGCGGCAAAGAGGTGACGGTGTCGAGCTACGGCAAGAACACCAACTCCTACGATCCTGCGGTGGTCATGAATGCTGCCCTGGGCAGCAAGTTCAAGGTCATCACGGGTTATGATGGTGGCGCCACGCAGATCCTGGCGGTGAAGAACAAAGAGGTCCAGGGGTGGTGTACGAGCTACGTCGGCTTCACGACCGTAGCCAGCGACATGCTCGAGGGGCCAAACCCTCCGGCCAAGATCATCGTCGTCATGGCGGCAGAAGTCCCGAAGGAGCCGCTGCTGAAAGAGGCGGTCGCAACGGACACGCTGGCCAAGACCGAGGAGGCGAAGGCGCTCCTGAAGCCCCTCGAGGCGTCGTACAGCATCCAGATCCCCCATGGGGTAGCCCCGGGGGTGCCGAAGGACCGGGTGCAGGCGCTCCGCCGGGCGCACGACAAGGCGTACGCCGACCCGGAGTTCCGCTCCGGGGCGGAGAAGGCGAAGCTGTTTCTGAGCCAGAAGACGGGAGAGGAAGTCAATCAGATCGTCCAGGGCATCCTCAGCACGCCTCCCGCCACGCTCGCCAAGCTGAAGCAGACGCTCGAGTAGCAGCGAGGAGAGGACATGGACGCGTCAGAGACCAGGTTCCCGTTCCCCCACCGGCTGCTCGCGCTGGTCAGCGTGGCCATCCTGGCCACGGTAGCGTGCGCGCCCCAGGCACCCGCTCCCACAGCCGCCCCGGCCAAAGCACCTGCTACCGCGGCTCCGGCCCAACCGGCGCCGACTGCGGCCCCGGCCAAAGCCGAGGCTCCTACCGCCAAACCGGCGCCCACGACCCCCCCGGCCGCCAAACCGACCGAGAAGCCAGCCGCCAAGCCGGCCGGGTTCGACGAGAAGGCAGTCGCAGACTTCTACAAGGGGAAGACCATCCGGATCGTGGTCGGGCGCGGGCCGGGCGGCACGACCGACATCACAGCCAGGCTGCTCCAGACGGTGCTGCCCAGATACATCCCCGGCAATCCGACCCTCGTGGTCGAGAACCGGCCGGGTGGAGGCGGCCTGCTGGCGCTCAATACCGTCTACAACACGGAACCCAAAGATGGAACGGTGATCGTGACCTCCGGCGAGACGCAAGTCCTGCAACAGGCGATCGGCCTCCAGGGCATCCAGTTCGACGCCGGCAGGTACCAGTGGCTAGCGAGCACCCACGACAGCCCCGGCGCCTGCGCGGTGCGGACTGACGCGGGTATCGGCACCGTGCAGGAGATGATCGCCAGCGGCAAGGAGGTGACGGTGTCGAGCTACGGCAAGCCCACCAGTTCCTACGAGCCGCCGGCCGTCATGAATGCTGCGCTGGGCACCAGGTTCAAGATCGTGGCGGGCTACGAGAGCGGCGCCACCCAGATCCTGGCGGTGAAGAACAAGGAGGTGGATGGGTGGTGTACGACCTTCGAGGGCATCCTTAACGTTGCGGGTGAGCTGCTCGAGGGCACCAACCCGGTGGCCAGGGTGCTGATCGTCCTGGGGGCAGAACCCCCCAAGCACCCAGCATTGAAGGGAGTGCCGGCGGCCGAGACGCTGGCGAAGACGGACGAAGCGAAGGCGTTGCTGAAGGGTGTCAACGGGGCCTACGCGATCCAGTTGCCGTATGGGGTAGCGCCAGAAGTTCCGAAGGACCGCGTGGAGGCGCTCCGCAGAGCGCTCGACAAAGCGCTCGTCGACCCGGAGTTCCGCGCTGGCGCGGAGAAGTCGCGGCTGGCTGTGACCCCCTACACCGGGGAACAGGTCCAGCAGATCGTCCAGCAGACCCTCAGCCTGCCTCCCGCCACGCTGGCCAAGCTGAAGCAAGTGCTCGATTAGTCGGCGCCCACGGTGGCAGTGGCGAAGCAGGCGCGCCTCCGGCCCCAGAAATCGGCCGGGCGGTGGGGGTGAGTGCTGAGTCCTGAGTCCTGAGTGAGGTCCTCTACTCAGGACTCAGGACTCAGCACTCAGCACTTCTCAGGTCCGCGCCTGGGCCCGCACACGATCGAAGCAGGTGCTGCAGTAGACGGGGCGATCGAAGCGTGGGGTGAAGGGGACCGTGGTATGCGCCCCGCAATTGGCGCACACGACCTCGTGCATCTCGCGAGGCTCGCGGCCTCCTTGTTGGCGCTCCCGCCGCCGCGCCGCGCGACACTCCGAGCAGCGCTGCGGCTCGTTCTGGAGCCCCTTCTCTGCGTAAAAGGCCTGCTCACCGGCCGTGAACACGAACGCCGCGCCACACTCACGGCACTTGAGGGTCTTATCCGCAAAGCTCACTGAGGTTGCCCTCCTTTGCTGTTGTTGGCCACACTTGGCGGGCGGCTCCCGCGGGTGGGCTACCAAACAGGCCCAGGTGCTCGCCACGGCCATCCCCGCTACGGGCCACGGCGCGCAGTATAGGACGCAAACGATCAAATTGCAACGGAGTTTCGATATGGATGCGCGGGGCAGACGGGGCGCTGCCCCCAGCCGGGACAACGCCGCAGCGGGGCGTCTCCTGGGCGCTGCACCAGGCGGGCGAACACCAGCTCCCAGCGCCTGGCCGCCGTCTCGAAGGCCAGACCTCAGGCGCCTCAGCGCTCCACCAGGCGCGCGAACACCTGCTCCCAGCGCTGGACGTCCTCAATCCCGTATCCCTGCTGGAAGGTAATGATCCCCTGGCGATCGATGGCGTACTTGATCGCCGTCGAGACGACGTTGTAGCGCTCCAGGATCTCGCGCTCGGCCAGCACCACCGTCCAGGGATAGCCCTGCGCTTGCCGGTACGCCCGCACCACCTCCGGCCCCTCGGTCGGGTCGATCCCGGCGGCGACGAAGTTCACGCGCTCGGCGAAGCGGGGGTAGAGGTCCTTGAGGAGCCGAAACTCGGCCCGGCAGGTCGTTCACCAGGTGGCGAAGAAGTACAGGATGAACGGCTTCTCCTGGGCCAGGAGATTGGCGCTGGTAAGCGGCTTGCCCTCCAGCGTGGTCAGGGTGAAGGCGGGCGCGCGCTGGCCCACCTGCAGGCCGACCGCCGGCCCCGTCTCCGCCGGTGGCACGGCCCGGGTCGGGGCTGCGCTCACCGCGGTGAGCAGGGCCGATGGCGCCAGGCCCTCGGATGCACTGGGAGTTGGCGGGGCCGGCGCGCATGCCGCCAGCAGGCCGCCCAGCGCCAGCAGGGCCAGGCGCCGCTGGAGTCTACCGTCGAAGCTTGTCACTTGCCCACCTCCCGTCCCGCACGCCGATCAGGCGCGCCGAGTTGGCGATGACCGGGAGTGATGATACCTCATGGAGCAGCGCGCCGGTCACCGGGCTGATCACTCGATGCGTGACACAACACTAGCCGGTCGCCACCGGCCCCCTCAGCAGCGCGTCGGCCATGGTCAGCACGCCGGACAGGATGAAGATGGTGGCCGCGGCGTAGCGAATGGCCCGCTCGGGCAGCCGGCGCCCGGCCGCGAGGCCCACCAGGATCGCAACCCCGTCCGCCAGCACCATCCCGAGACTCGAGCCCAGCCACACGGGCACGAACGACAGGAACTGGCTGGCCAGCGTGACCGTGGCCAGCATGGTCTTGTCGCCCAGCTCCGCCAGGAAGAAGGTCACGGCCACGGTCAGGAACGGCCCGAAGCGGGGCGCCGCCTTCCGCTCCTCGTCCCCCAGGCTGTCGCCCCGCAGCGTCCAGGCCCCAAACCCGACGAAGGCGAGTCCGGCGGCGAGGGCGATCCAGAAGCTCGGCAGCGCCAGGCCGAGCAGCTCGCCCAGGCTGACCGACAACAGGTGGACCAGCAGCGTAGCGACCAGGATGCCGCCCAGCACGGTGGTGGCGGAGAAGCGGGTAGCGAACGCCAGGGAGACGAACTGGGTCTTGTCACCCATCTCGGCCAGGGTGATGAAGACCAGCGATTGCCAGAATGCAGACACGGCCTCGAGCCTCCAGCGCCGGTGCTTGCGCCTGGAGCCGAGGCTCAGAGAAACCCTCGACCCACCCATCCCGTGAATACGGGGGCGTTGGGCCGAAGGTCTGGCTGGGCGAGCGCGTGCTCGTCGGCGGGACCAGGGTCACCCCAGCATGTTGATCCCGCCCGCGGTCCCGTAGGACCGGCAGTTACTCCCCTTCGGGACGCTGCGGCAAGAGTATAGCAGAACAGCCTTGCCAGGAAGGTTTTGGCCATGACAAACGCTCTTGCCGTCGCGCGTCTGCTCGGCCGCACGGCGGGCCTCATCTGGACGACGAGCCGCACCTGCACGGCGATCGTCATCTCCCACCGCTTCTCCACCGTGCGCCTGGCCGACGAGATCTACGTGCTGCGTTCGAGGCTGCTCCCGCTCCTCGGGCACGGACTCACCGTGAGCCTCGAGGCTCTCGATGTACACTGCGATCGCATCCCGGGCGCGCTCGACGGCCTCAGGCACCGTCCGACCATGGGTGACGCAGCCCGGTAGAGCGGGGACGAGCACTGTGTAGCCGCCCGCCTCTAACTCGGGAACCAGGACGATGGTGTACTGCCTTGCCACCGCACCCTCCTACAGCAGTTTCCTCAGTTCGTCAGGGCTGAGGCCAGCCTGTGCGAGGATGGCGCCCAGCGTGCCCGGTGGGATGATCTCTCCAGCGTGGAGAGGCACGACCACGATACCTGGCTGCGTCGGATAGCGCAGCACGGCATGATCCCTTCTGGTGATCAGGATACCACCCTGCCTTTCGCAGAGCCCGCACCAGTTCAGGGCCGGTGGTTCTGGGGAGCCTGGTCATTCGACCCGAGTGCCCGGCGGAATCTCCCGGTCCAGCGTCAGCACCGCCAGGTCTGTTCCGGGGGCGCGCCCGCCGGCGGCCAGGAGCATGCCCTGGGATTGCAGGCCGCGGATGGTGGCGGGCTCCAGGTTGGCGACCACCACGATCCGCTTCCCGACCAGGTCTTCCGGCTGGTACCACTGGGCGATGCCGGCCACGATCTGGCGAGCCTCGTCGCCCAGGTCCACCTCCAGCCGCAACAGCCTGGTTGCGCCCGGCACCCGCTCGGCGACCTTCACCAGCCCCACCCGCAGCTCGAGCTTGCGGAACTCGTCTATGCTCAGCACCTCAGCCTCCTCAGCGGCCAGTGGCCAGTCGTCACTGACCACTGGCGCCATGATCGCAAATCCAGGATCAAGAATCCAACAGCCCCCTGAATGCGTGCGGGTCGAGCTGGAACCCTGCACCCAAAACGGGTGCAGGGTTCCAGCTCGACCCGCACGCATTCAGGGGGAATGAACCCTTGCTGGCCGGCAGCCGGCCCCCGATAATGGGTCGTCTGGCGCTTGCCCCACTCTGGCGTTGAGGCAGTACAGCTATGGGCCGGATCGTCGTCTTCGCGTTGAGCCTGATCGTCCTGGCCGTCGTCGGGGGAGCGGTCTTCCTCGGCTACAACTTCTACGTGGCGTACCGAGCGCTGCAGAACCCGGGCGCGGCCCCCTCGGCGCCCACGGTGCGGGTCGACGGGCGGGAGGTGGCCGTCCTGACCGCCATCAGCCCCGAGAAGCTGCCCGAGGCGATCAAGGAGGCCGAGGCCAAGCTCAACACCGAGGTGGCCGGCAAGCAGGCCTTCGCGCTCGAGCTGACCGGCACCGACTTGATGGCCCTGCTCAGCGCCCAGGCGGGCGAGCGCGCCAGCACGCTGCCCCTGCGCAACATCCGGCTGGAGATCGGCGCCCAGAAGATCGGCTTCAGCGCCGACGTCCAGGGCTCCGTGCCCGTCCCGGTCGCTGGCGCGCTGACCCCGAGCGTGGAGGCGGGCAAGCTCAAGCTCCAGTTGAGCGAGGTACGGGTGAGCCAGCTCCCCATCCCGGCCGAGCAACTGCTCGGCCAGGCCCTCGACCAGGCGCTCGACACCAACGAGGCGCTGGCGGCCTCGGGCGCGCTGGCGCTCCAGGAGGTCCAGCTCGAGGATGGCGCCCTGCGCCTGATCGGCCTGCAGCGCGAGGGCGCGCTCATCGAGCAGGACGTGGCCCGGCGCATCAAGGAGCAGGCCAGCAAGGCCCCGGGCGCCGCCCCCGCCGCGCCCACCATCCCCGGCGCCGACCTCGTCCCGCCTGGCAGCTCCACCAGCAAGCCGGGAGATACGCTCTACCTCGCGCTGGGCGACTCGCTGACCGTCGGCGTCGGCGTCCAGGACCGGCGCCAGGGCTACGTTGCGCGCTTGCACGGCTACGTAGAGAAACAGCTCGGCCAGCCGCTGGGGCTCACCAACCTGGCGGTCTCGGGCGAGAGCACAGCCTCCATGCTCAACGCCGGCCAGCTCAAGCGCGCCCTCGGGCTGATCGCCCAGCTCAAGACCGACGGCAACCCGGCCACCACAGTGAAACTGCTCACCCTGGGCATCGGAGCCAACGACCTGTTGGGCCACCTCAGCTCGGCTCAGTGCCAGGCGGAGCCCGCCGGCGCGGCCTGCCAGGCCCGCCTCCAGGCCGGGCTCAGGGCCTTTCCGGCCAACTTCCGGGCCCTCACCGCGCAACTGGCCGAGGCCCTGGAGCCCTCCACCCAGGTGCTGGTGATGAACGCCTACAATCCGTTCGACCTCGGCATCGGCCTCCCGGCCGAGCGCCAGGCCAACGAGACGTTGAAGGCGCTGAACGCAGCCATCGCGGCCGAGGCGCAGGCGCGGGGCTGGCCCGTGGCCGATGCCGCCGCGGCGATCGGCAACAAGGCCGGCGCATTGACCGGCATCCTCGAAGGCGACGTCCACCCGAAGGCGCTGGGGTATCAGGCGATCGCCTACGCCTTCACCCAGGTGTACCGGAAGCCGTAGGCCGCAGATGGGTGTAGCGCGAGGGCTTGCCCGCTGCTCTTTGACCAGGCCAGAAAGTCGGTACGTTCTCCTCTTCCGGCCAGAAGTTGCCGAGTAGCTCGTCGAAGTGCGCGACCGGTCTCACTCCTTGCTGCGCCGCGAGAGCCTCCAGGTTCATCGAAGGCTGCGCGTGGAAGGCGCGACCCGACACAGTTCGCGGTCCCATGCGCTTCGTGAGGCTGGCGCTCGCCTTTCCATGGACCACCTCGCCCTGACGCACGAGGCGGCGGAGGAATGCGAGCGTCTCCATTGCCTGTTCATCGCCAAGTCGGTCCACCAGGCTGTGGAGCTCCTCCTTAATCGTCATGTGTGCTCCTTGCGTCGGTCCGTGCCTATTGGCGGCATAGCCCCCCCACCGGCCATTTTACAGGTTCCCGATACTGTGCGGCGTGCGTCACACCCCGAGGTCGTACAGGAACTCGTAGTCCGCTGCCAGGTTGTTGACTGCCTGCCACATGGCCGAGATGGCCTGCTGGGCGTTGGCCCGCACGCCCGGCGGCAGGTCGTCGCGCTCCAGCAAGGCTTTCAACTCATGGTAGACGCTCAGCGCCTGCGCCTCCAGACTCATCCCCGTTGACATGCTCGCTCTCCCGCAGCACTGCATAGGTGAAGGGTGAAGCGTGAAGCGTGACGACGAATCT
>JACQUR010000095.1 GCA_016210245.1 Chloroflexota bacterium | reverse complement strand
GCCGCGCAGCGAACGGTGGTCACCTGCAGCCTGGCAGGCCTCACCGGCGAGCACATCGGGTGGTTGGTGGACAAGAACCCGTACTTGCATGGGCTGTATACGCCGGGCGCGCATCTGCGCATCGACAGCCCGGACAGGCTGCGCCGGGAGGAGGTCGATGCGCTAGTCATCTTTGCCAGCTCGTTCGAGGCGGAGATCGTCCTCGAGCAGCGGGCCTTTGCCCAACAGGGTGGACGTTTCATCTCGCTGTTCCCGGAACCGAGGTATCTCGCATGAGCCCGGAGACGAGCAGCGCGAGGCTGGCGAGGAGCGTTCGCGCCCACGCGCTGCGCATGATCCATCGCGCTCGCGGCTCGCACGTGGGCACGTGCCTCTCTGCGGCCGACATCCTGGCCGTGTTGTACGACCGCGTGCTGCGCGTCGACCCCGCGCGCCCGGACTGGACGGACCGCGATCGCTTCATCATGAGCAAGGGCCACGGAGCAGCGGCGGTGTACGCGATTCTGGCCGAGCGCGGCTTCTTCCCGCTGGCATGGCTGGATAGCTATTGCGAAGATGGCTCCCCACTGGCGGGACACGTGACGCACCTGGCCGTCCCGGGCGTCGAGGCCTCGACCGGCTCGTTGGGCCATGGCCTCTCCATCGGTTGCGGCATGGCATTGGCGGGGAAACGAGACGGCAGACCCTACCGGGTCTTCGTGCTGCTGAGCGATGGTGAGTGCGACGAGGGGTCGACCTGGGAGGCGGTGCTCTTTGCGCCGCATCATCGCCTGGACAACCTGGTGGCCATCGTGGACTACAACCAGATGCAGGGTTTCGGGAGCGTGCAGGATGTGCTGGACCTCGATCCGCTGGCCGAGAAGTGGCGCGCGTTCCGCTGGGCTGCGCGGGAGATCGACGGGCACGACTACGAAGCGATCGAAGACGCCTTGCGCCGCGTGCCCTTCGAGCCCGGGAAGCCGAGCGTCGTGATCGCTCACACAGTCAAGGGCAAGGGGGTGAGCTTCATGGAGCACCAACTGGCCTGGCATTACCGGTCGCCTGACGCCGAACAGTTGGCGCGGGCGCTGGCCGAACTGGCGGGTGGCGAGTGAGAACCGCGTTCATCGAGGCCCTCTGCGAGGCGGCTGCGCAGGATGAGCGCATCTGGTTGCTCACCGGTGACCTGGGCTACTCAGTCCTGGAGCGCTTTTCGACGCGCTTTCCCGAGCGCTACCTGAATGTCGGGGTCGCCGAGCAGAACATGGCTGGCGTCGCGGCAGGGCTCGCGCTGTGCGGCAAGATCGTCTTCACCTATTCGATCGCCAATTTCCCAACCCTGCGCTGCCTGGAGCAGATTCGGAACGACGTCTGCTACCACCGTGCCAATGTGAAGCTAGTGGCGGTAGGGGGTGGCCTGACCTACGGCGCGCTCGGCTTCACCCACCATGGGCTCGAAGACCTGGCCATCATGCGCGCGTTGCCAGACATGACCGTCATCGCGCCGGGGGACCCGGCCGAGGCCCGCGCGGCCACACGAGCGGTCGTGGACCGGCCAGGGCCCTGCTACCTGCGCCTGGGGAAGGCCGGCGAGCCCAGAGTGCATGAAGGCGAGCCCGATTTCCGGATCGGCAGGGCCATTACGGTGCGCGAGGGGAGCGCGCTCACTCTGGTGAGCACCGGCGGCGTCCTGAAACTGGTCGTGGAGGCGGCCCGAATGCTGGCGCAACGCAAGATCGACGCTCGCATCCTGAGTATGCCCACGCTCAAGCCGCTGGACGTCGAAGCTCTTCTGCATGCGGCAGAGCAGACGAAGCGCCTGGTGACCGTGGAGGAGCACAGTTTGATCGGGGGGCTGGCTAGCGCCGTCGCAGAGGCTCTATGCGCGGAAGGCGTGAACGGAGTCCGAGTCCGCTCGCTGGGCACCTCGGGCAAGATCGAGCCCCGTGTGGGCAGCCAGGACTACCTGCGAGGCATGTATGGCCTGTCCGTCGACGCGATCGTGGCGGCGGCGGAGACGTTGCTATGACACCCAGGCTCTCCGTCCTGATCCCCACCTATCGCCGGCCCCACTACCTGAGTGAGTGTCTGGGTAGCGTACTGCGCAGCGGTGGCGACCAGCCAGTGGAGATTATTGTCTCTGACAACGCCTCGCCCGACGAGACGTCGGAGGTCGTCGCGAGCTTCGCCGACCGGCGCATTCGCTACTATCGGAATAGCAACAACCTCGGGCCGGAAGTCAACATTCTCCGTTTGCTCGAATACGCCCAGGGGGAGTGGATCTTCTTCCTGACGGACGACGACCTCATGAATCCCAATTGCGTTTTGGAAACCATGAGGATCGTCCAAACGTATCCTCAGGTGGCAGTGATCATTAGCGCCCTCAACATGCGGGACGATTTGAGCGGCAGAGTTGAGTGGGACTATGCCTTCCACCCGTCGAGTCGCCTGTTCTCCGCTGGCGGCGAGGCGCTGGAGTCGATGTTCATGGCGTGTCACATCATATCGCGGCTCACCATTCGGCGTGACCTTCTGGATATCGACGGGTACAAGCGGCAAATAGGTCGCCATCTCTATTCCCCGGTATGGTTGCCCGCTTACGCGATGAAAATCGCCGGGTGTTACTATACTAATGAGAGACTCATCACTCACCGGGTGAACAATAGCGTTCATTGGGAGTATTCGCCGGACTATATGACGAAAGGGCTCATCGACCTGGTCTATGAACTCCTGCCCGAGCCGGAGAATGCAGCGTGCGCCAGGCACCTGAGGGAGTACCTTGTCCGTAATACACTCTGGACGCTCTATAGCAGTCGAGCCGCTTCGATACAGAAGTTCGCTCAGCACGTGCGTGCGCTGTTGAGTATTCGTGAAGTCAGGACTTCGATGATATTCTGGCGCAATCTGGCCATGGTCTTGCCCATGGCGCTGGTCCCGAACCGTCTGGTCCAGATGGCCGCCGCTGGCATCAAGCGTACGCTTCTGAGGCGACGGGAGTGGGGCTCGGGGTTCTTCGGCGGCCGGCGGGATATCGATGCCGTCTGAAGGACGAGAGATGCCGCCACATCGCGCCGTGTCTGCGTGAGCGCCGTCTGGCGGGATGACCATCTTGCCTACCACGCTCGACGGAGAGGCGCTGCACGTACGACTGGGCCTCTATGTCAGGTATGCCCTATCCCTTCCACCGCGTGGGGTGGCCAGAAAAGCGATAGGACTCCTGCTGCGGGAGTTGGCGGCGCTCGCTCAGCGCCAGCGCGACGCCCGGCGCTCCACCCGCGTGGCGCCAGCCGCGGTCCCCCGAGGTGCCCTGTACGCCTACTTTCGCCCTGTGCCGTTGGAGTTGTTGGCACCGAGGGCCGGGCAAATCGCAGCCCTGGCCGAGCTCTACCTCGGCCATCGCTTCGACTTGCTCGGCTCGGGCTGGGTCCAGGTGCGGCACGGCATGGTGTGCCGGGGCCTGGAGGGCTGTCGGTACGCCATGGGTGGCCCGGTGCAGGCCGACCGCGCCGGGCGCTGGCTGGAGGGGCGGGTACAGCCCGCCAACCTGGCCGAGTCGCGGCGGCTGTGGGGTCTGGTGGACGCGGGGTACGTGCCCATCGACTGGCACCTGGACTTCAAGTCTGGCTACCGCTGGGCGGAGGCAACCTGGTATCGCGACATCCCCTACGGCCACCGGCCGGGCGTCGACATCAAGGTGCCGTGGGAGCTGGCGCGGATGCAGCACCTGCCGATGCTCGCCTGGGCCTACGCCCTGGCCAGCGCCGGCCAGGACGGGTTCAGGGCCCCGCAGGTCTACGCGCGGGAGCTGCGCAACCAGGTGCTCGACTTCATGGCGACCAATCCGCCCCGCTTCGGAGTACACTGGCGGTCTACGATGGACGTGGCGATCCGCGCCGCCAACTGGCTGGCGGGCTTCGACCTGTTCCGCGCCTACGGCGCCGAGTTCGACGCCCCGTTCGAGGCCGAGCTGGCGCGCGGCGTGTACGAGCACGCCCGCCACATCGTGGCCAACCTGGAGTGGGACCCGTCGCTGCGCGGCAACCACTACCTGGCCGACGTGGTGGGCCTGCTGTTCGCAGCCGCCTACCTGCCCCGGAGTCCGGAGACGGATGCGTGGCTGGCCTTCGCCGTCCAGGAGCTGGCGCGTGAGGTAGGCCACCAGTTCACCCCGGATGGAGCGAACTTCGAGGCCTCCACCGGCTACCATCGCCTGGCCGCCGAGCTGGTGGTCTACGGCACCGCGCTGGCGCTGGGCCTGGGACCCGACAAGCAGGCCGCCCTGCAGGAGTACGACCATCGCCGCCACACCGCCCGCCCCGGGCTCGAGCCGGCGCCGCTCCGCCTCGCACCCTTGCCGGGCTGCGACCGCGCCCTCCCTTTCCCCGCCTGGTACGTGGAGCGGCTGGAGAAGATGGCCGAGTTCAGCCTGCACCTGACCAAACCCCACGGGCGCGTCCTGCAGGTGGGCGACAACGATAGCGGGCGCTGCCTCAAGCTCCAGCCGGCCTTTCAGCCGACCACCGTGGCCCAGGCCCGGGCCCGCTACGCCAACCTGGAGGGCTACGCCGACCTGCCGGATGCGGCCACCTGCTGGGTCGCGGACGACCTGGACCATCGCCACCTGGTCGCGGCCATCAACGGCCTGTTCGGGCGAGACGACCTGGCAGCCTTCGCGCGGGACAGCCGGCTGGAGACCGAGGTTGTGCGGGGCCTGGCAGGGAGCGTGCGCTTGCCCTCCTACAGGGGCAACGGGGAGCCGACCGCCGCCGAGCGGGTGCGGATTGGGACGGAGGCCGCGTGGGCGCAACTGGCCTCGCAGTTGTCTGCGCTGCCGGAGGGGCAGCGGCAGGTGCTGGACCTCCCGGCCCCTGGCGGGGACCTGCGCGCCGGGCTCAGGCTGTACGCCTATCCCGACTTCGGCCTGTACCTGTATCGCTCGACGCGCCTCCACCTGGCGGTGCGCTGCGGCCCCGGCGCCCGGAACGGCACGGGCTGCCACGCCCATCACGACCAGCTCGCCCTCGAGCTTACCGTCGACGGCCAGGACTGGATCACCGACCCCGGGACCTACCTCTACACCCCACTGCCGGAGCGGCGGAACGAGTACCGCGGGGCAAGCGCGCACTGGGCGCCCAGGGTGGAGGGGCGGGAGCCCGGGCGGCTGGACCAGGGGCTCTTTCGCCTGGCGGACGAAGCCCGGGCGGAGTGCCTGTGGGCCGGCCCGGATCGATTCGCCGGCCGCCACCGGGGGTACGGGCCGCCCGTGTACCGGTTCGTGGAGATCCTGGCCGACCGCGTGCGGGTCATGGACTACGCCGAGGGAGACCTGCCGCTGGCGCGCCTGCCCGCCAGGGGAGTACACGCGCCAGCGCTCTCCCCCGCCTACGGAGTGCGGCACCAGGGCGAGCCCGCTCCTCCGTAGGGGCAGGCCCCCGTGCCTGCCCCGTCCCCGCCCGCATCGGAGAAGACGAGGTTTACCACGGAGACACGGAGACACGGAGTTTCTTAGGAAAAAGCTCTCCGTGTCCCCGTAGCAAACCTTGTGTGTCCGATGCGGGCAGGGCCCGGAGGACGGGGCAGGCCCCCGTGCCTGCCCCGTCCCCGCCCGCGGACGAAACCGGGGGACGGGGCAGGCACGGGGGCCTGCCCCTACGGAGGAGCGGGC
>JACQUR010000105.1 GCA_016210245.1 Chloroflexota bacterium | reverse complement strand
GTGCTGAGTCCTGAGTGCTGAGTCCTGAGTAGGGGCGGACCTGCGTGTCCGCCCTGGCCTGGTAGGGGCGGACCTGCGTGTCCGCCCTGGCACTCAGGACTCAGGACTCAGCACTCAGGACTGCAACTCCTCGGGCGCCTGCCGCGTCCAAGCAACGAGCAGCGCCAGCGCGGCGCCAACAGGCAGCGCCGTACTACTCAGGACTCAGGACACAGCACTCAGCACTCAGCACTCAGCACTCCCTAGCCGCCTGCCACGCGGGGGACGATGATGGTGTGCTCGACCTTGGGGTCGAAGGTGTCCAGGCGCTGGGCGGGCTTGCCCGGCTCCACCTTGAAGGCTGTTGCGCCCTTCTGGCGCTGCTCCTCGAAGATGCGCTCCGCCTCGCGGACGGCGGCCAGCGCCTCCGGGTCACCCACCTCTGCGCGCTTCTCGTCCCACTCGACGGCGACGTCGCCGCTCGCCGAGAGGATTCGCAACTTGGCCACGCGAACACCTCCTCGCAGTGTGTTTGTGCCGCGGCTGGTGGCCGCTCCACGGCCTTGCAGCGGCAGAAAGCGTGCCTTGCGAGGAGCGGCGATGGTGGCCTGCGCTTCGCCCCTACTCGTTGGCGTGGTCGCGCAGGCAGAGGTCGGGGCACTGGCACTCGGATGCTTCAGCCGAGCTCAGCGGCGCCTCGAGGCAGCGGTAGCCGCCGAACGCAGCCGGGCGCTGCCCGTCGACGTAGCGTCGGGCCATCAGAGTCAACACGCCGGCCAGGCTGAGCGCGCCGGCCAACCCGAGCGCCGCTCGGCCCGGGTAAGTGGTCCTGCCGTGGTTGGCGATCATGATCAGCTCCTCGTTCGGATTGGGGGCCTCTCCTGGCCCGCCATCACCTTCTCCTCCTTACTGTAGAGGCGGGGCGCCCGGCTGGCTATCAGCTATCGACCAGTGGGCGGATGAGCACGGCAAGAGGTCGGAATCTGGGGGCAAACCGGTCTCATTCCGTCACCCCTTGACCACGGCCAGGGGTCGCATGCGGGCCACCCTGGTCGAGAGGCCGGCGTTGTGGGTCACCTCCACCACCTCCGCCACGTCCTTGTAGGCCTGGGGCGCCTCCTCCGCCAGCAGAGCGGGGTTCGCCACCCGCACGGTGATGCCGCGCTGGGCCAGCTCGGCCACCAGGTCTACCCCCTGCAGCGCCTTCCTGGCCGCCCCCCGGCTCTGCCGACGCCCGGCTCCGTGGCAGGTAGTGCCGAAGCTCTGCTCCATCGCCCGCTGCGTGCCCACCGCCAGAAAGGAGTAGCGCCCCATGTCGCCGGGGATGAACACCGGCTGGCCCACCTCGCGGTAGCGGGCTGGCACGTCCGGGTGGCCGGGCGGGAAGGCGCGCGTGGCACCTTTGCGGTGGACCCACAGCAGCATTCGCTCCCCGTCCACCTCGTGCTCCTCCAGCTTGGCGATGTTGTGGGCCACGTCGTAGACCAGGTGCAGGCCCAGGTGGTGCCAGCCCTTGTGGAAGACCTTCTGGAAGGCCTCCCGCACCCAGTGGGTGATGCACTGGCGGTTGGCCCAGGCGTAGTTGGCGCCGCAGGCCATGGCCGCCAGGTAATCCTGCCCTTCGGGCGACTGGATGGGCGTGCAGGCCAACTGCCGGTCGGGCGGGTGGAGGCCGTAGCGGGACTGCACCCGCCCGACCACTTTCAGGTAGTCGTCGCAGATCTGGTAGCCGCAGCCCCGCGACCCGGTGTGAATGAGGACCACCACCTGGCCGGGTCCGAAGACCCCCAGCCGCTCGGCGACCGTCGGGTCGTAGACCTGGTCGACCACCTGGACCTCCAGGAAGTGGTTCCCGGAGCCCAGGGTGCCAAGCTGCGGCTGCCCGCGCTCCTTGGCCCGGGCGCTCACCTTGTCCGGGTTGGCCAGGTGGTAGCAGCCGTGCTCCTCGGTCACCTCCAGGTCCTCGGCCAGGCCGTAGCCCTGCTCCACCGCCCAGCGGGAGCCCTTCAGCAGCACCTGGTCGAAGTCCTTGCCCGAGACGGCGATCCTGCCCGCGGAGCCCACGCCCGAGGGCACGCGCTCGAACAGCTCGGTCGCCAGCCGCTCCACCTGCGGCCGCACCTCGTCTTCGGTCAGGTCGGTGCGGATGAGCCGCACCCCGCAGTTGGACACCACGAACGAGCTGGCGATGAAGTTGTGGTGCGGATCGCGCACGCTGAAGTCATAGACCGGCCCCGCGAACGGTACCACCTCTTTGCGGATCAGTCGGTCCCAGACCTGCCCGGTCTGCCCCAGGCCATCGGTCCGCGCCGCGAGGAAGGTCGGGAAGTCCGGGAACGTCGTCCCGATGCGCACCGGGCCCTTCCGGAGGCCCCACAGACTCCTCTCGACAAACCGCTCGTTGACGTAGGGCGAGCCAATCGTAGCGACGATGGTCCCCAGCGTTGCGCTCGAGCGGTGCAGCGTCTGCGCGGCCGCGATGCTCGCCTCGCGCTCCTCGAGCGCGAGCACTTTCAGCCGCAGGTACTGGAGCGCCACGTTGGCCAGGTACTGCTTGCGGCGGTGATACTCGAAGCCAACCTGGCTCCAGAGGCGGATGAGGTTCTGCGGCGTGCTGGACACCTGGAGCTTCCAGCGCACCGAGACGTGCCCCTGCGCGCTGACGTAGTCCTCCCGCTCGTTGAGGATGCTGCTCGCGACCCCGAACTCGGCCAGGAGGGCCTGGATCTGCTCGAGATACCGCCGTCCGGACGCTGCCAGCTCGCGCGCCTTGTTCTGTGAGAAGACCGGGCCGAGGAAGTTGTAGGGATGGCCCGTCACCGACTGGGGCGCGCTCAGCTCGGCCCCGAACAGGGCCGCCACGTACAGGCGCTTCAGCCACAGCGGAGCGCGCAGCAGCCAGGCGGGCACGCCGAAGTCCTGCTTCGCCTTGTTGCCGGCCGTCGCGCCCAGGCAGCGCAGCAGGAGCGCCAGGGCGGTGGAGCGGCAGTGGACCGAGGATTCCGTGCGCGTGAACTCGGCCAGCCCGTGTCGGTTCCTGATCCGGTGCGTCCTGGTGCGCTGGTACACCCGCGACGGGGTGAACCCCAGCGCCGACACGTCCCGCCGAATGGCCTCCAGGTCTTCCGTTTCTCCGTAGAACGCCAGCAGCGAGCCGCCGTGCTTGAGGAACTGGAGGCTACCGTCGCCCTCGGTAAAGCCAAGCAGCCGCGCCAGGTACGGAAGTCCGGGATGGTTCATCGCCAGGGGCAGCAGCCCGCACCGCTCGAGCCTGGCGAGGATCTGCCGCAGCCCGGTCGCCGGCCCCGGGTAGGCCGCCGCCAGGTCTTCCTCGGTGACCAGCAGCTCGTCCGATGGTTCTTCGTACGGCACGCCGGCGAAGGGATACACTGAAACCGCGTCGCCGAGGTCGAGGTCCCCGAGTGGGACCATGCCCCGGGGGGTCAGGAACGGGTGGTCCTCGGTGGCGACGATCTCCCGCCCTGACTCGGTGGTGACCTTGACGACCTGGCTGGTCGGCACATGCTGCTCGAGGAAGGCCAGGATGTCAGTGTCTCTGACCTCGGCGTGCGGGTTGACGCACTTGATCCGCTCCTGCGCCCACCGGCCCGCGAACTCGGCCATGGCTCGGTGGTACCCGAACTGGTGGAGGACCAGCGCGTCGCCGTGAAGGCAGTTCAGATCGTAGCCGACCCCGCCGGGCGAGATGACGCCCTCCAGGCGCATGGCGGCCATGCCGCCCACGGGGAAGCCGTAGCCCCAGTGGATGTCGGGCATGGCGTAGGAGTACCTGACGATCCCGGGCAGGAAGGCCACGTTGGCCACCTGCTCGATGACCGGGTCGCTGACGATATGGGGCAGCAGGTGCTCGTCGGCGTAGATGAGGCCGGGCACCAGCATGCCGGGCTTGTAGCTGGTCGGAACGATCCAGCGATAGTCGTCGAGTTTCTCCAGCGGAGAGAACCTGGTCGTCTCGTCGCTCATGGCTGCCTCCCTGTTGGCTATCCGAGCCGCGACCGTGAGGCCCTTCGACAGGCTCAGGCCCTTCGACAGGCTCAGGATGAGCGGACCCCGGGGTCCTCCGCTCATCCTGAGCCTGT
>JACQUR010000104.1 GCA_016210245.1 Chloroflexota bacterium | reverse complement strand
CCACCTCGAACGCTTGCACTTTGTCCTCGGTGGCGTCCCGGGCGCTGAGGAAGATCACCGGCACGGACTGGGTGCGCGCATCCGCTTTGAGCTGCCGACAGACCTCGTACCCGCTCAGGTCCGGCATGGCCACGTCGAGCAGGACCAGGTCGGGCGGGGCAAGCTGGGCGGCGGTGAGGCCGTGGGCCCCGTTGCTGGCTATCCGCACCCGATAGCCCTGGGCCGATAGCAGATGGGAGAGCACGCGCACCTCGGCCGGGTCGTCGTCCACGACCAGGATCTTGCCCGGCCACGGACCAGACTGCCCGGTTTGAGCGGGCGGCGCTGCGGAGCGAGTGGTCATGGAACCGCCCCCGCGCGCAGGTTGCCCTCGTCGCCCTGGACGCAGCGTGGCGCCTCGCCGGCCCATTCGACGCGCAGAGCCAGCCCCTTTCCCTCTGCTTTCTGGCGAAAGAACTCGTCCCTGCTGGTGAGCAGGGAGTGCAGATCGAAGCTGCGGCAGCGCACCGGTTCTCTTCTCAGAGCGATGGTACCAGCATACTACACGGCAGGGTTTCCTTCCAGAGCAGAGGCGCCCTCTGGATCCGTGGATTCTCACGTCGAGCGCCTGCCGGTGCGGGCTGAGCCACCGGCTCGCCAATCAGGCCGAGAGGCCCGATAGCTTCCGCCGCAGCGCCGACAGCACGGAGGAGAGGCCGCCACCCCGGGCCTCGAGCACCCTGGGACGACACAGCTCGGCTACGTCGCGCACCAGCGCCTCGAGCGCTTGCCGGGCCTGCGTGTGGCCGGCAGGATCCACCTCGAAGACCGTGGCCCCCCGACTCCAGGCTGCCTGGAACAAGCGTCCGTCGCTCGGCACCTCGGCGATCATCGGGCGCGGGATCACCGACTTGACCTGTTTCACCTCGAGCCCGGCATTGGAGCGGTTGAGCACCACCCGAACGCGGCCGCTCAAGCCAATCGCCGAGTCGATGGTCAGCAGGCGCACCGTGTTGCGCAGCGAGCCAAACTCGGGGGTCATGACCACCAGCACCAGGTCGGCCTGCTCGAGCACCTGGAGCGGCTGCTCGGTCAGCGCGTCGTCCAGGTCCACCACCACGAAGTCGAAATAGCGGCGCAAGCCCTGGGCCGCGGCCGCCACGGCGCCCTCGGGCACCCGCTCCACGTCCTCCAGGTGCGAGGGTGGAGCCAGGACCTTGAGCCCGCTGTGATGCTCGAGCAGGACGTGGGTCCAGACCTCCGGATCGTGGGGCAGGCCGTTGGTGGTGGCGTCGAGGATGGTCCGGGTGCTGGTCAGGTCCAGGGCCACCAGGCTGTCGCCCGACCACAGGTCGCCGTCGATCAACACCACCTGCGCCTGCAGGAACTGCACCAGTCCCCGAGCCAGATGCACCGCCACGGTGGTCTTGCCCACGCCGCCGTGGGCCCCGAAGACGCAGATCACCTTGCCGTAGCCCGCCAGCGCTGCTGCAGCCTGCGAGCGGGGGGCGATCTCGAACCCGACCCCGTTGGGCGCCGCCGCGCCCGAGCGGATCAACTGTGCGTTCAGGCGCAGCACGAGCTCCGGCGCGGTGATCGGCTTGCGCGCAAACTCCTCCTGCTCTCCGTGCTCCAGGTCCATGACCCAACTCGGCTGGTCGGCGGTGGGCGGGGGAAGCAAGACCAGCACCGGCGTCTTGCCCTCCTTGCGCAGGGCCCGGTAGATGCCAAAGGTCTCGCGCTTGGGCAGGTCGGCGTCGAGCACGACGGCCACCACCCCGTCGCCGTACTCCCGCTCAAACTCCTTGAGCGAGGCGCACCGCATGGGCGCGTAGCCCACCGCGGCCAGCGCCTCAGCGCTGCCCAGCACCGCGTCGTCCGTGGTGCAGAACAGGACCAGTTGCCGGGGACTCGCGTTACTGCTCGCCATCGGCCTGCTCGCCTAGCTCACCAGCCAGGATGAGGAACTCGCGCACTCGCGCCCTGGCTTGAGGTGGCACCTGGACGACCACCTGCCCGCCCTCCAGGATATCGAGCGCGACCTCGCTCAGCCCGGTGAGGCGGGCGATATCTTGCTCCAGCTTGAACAGGCGGGGCAGGCTGAGCCTGGCGCGCAGCGGGAGCACGATGACGTCAGGGCTGTCCTGCCGTTCCAGCCGCGGCAGGGGCTCGAGCCCTGCCGTGGGCCCGTGGCTGGCGCCATTGTGCGGCTGTGGCGGCGCGGCAGCCGCGCCGCCCCGCGCCTCCTCCACGGCACCCCATGCCTTCGGCGCGGACGAAGGCGCGGCAGGCACGTGCAGACGCGGCGCCGACGCCAGGAGGGCCGAGCTCCTGAGGAGCGCCGGACGCAAGGGCGCGCGATCACTCTCTGCCATGACACCTCATCTGGAACGCTACCGGGTCGTCCCGGTTCAACTCGCCTGTGTCTCCGGGGGCGCTGCGCTCGGCGTCCCAGCCTGGTCCTGTTTCCCCCTGGCTCGGCCGCGCCCGCGAAGGCTCCTCGACCTGAGTTTCTCCCAGAACGTGAGGGGTCGCTCGGGAGGGTCGTACCCCTTGATTCCACCCACGATGCCGCGCATCGCCTGGGGGCTCTCGGCCAGGAGTCGCTTCAGGTCGCGGCCCGAGAGGCTGAGCAACTCCGTCTCGCCCGCACATTCGGCGCCCGCCGACCTTGGATTGTCCGACAGCAGCGCCAGCTCGCCAAAGTACCCGCCCGGCCCAAGCGCTGCCAACTGGCGAACGTTGCCTGCACGATCCGAATGGAACAGGAGCACCCGCCCGGCCACCACCAGGTACATGCGGTCGCCGCTGTCGCCCTGCTGAAACACCACCTCGCCGTCGGAGAAGGTGTGGTACTCGCACAGCAGCGCGAGGCGGTCCAGCGCCTGGTCGGGCAACCGCTCGAACAGTGGCACGGAGCGCAGGAAGTCGCGCTTCCTTCTAATAGTGGTCGGCTGGGCGGGAGCGTTCATCGCTCGCTTTTCCCTCGCACCCGGGTTCCTCCGATGTCCCTCCCTTCTGTTACTCCTGATGTTACTCCCGCGCACCTGTCGTGCGCGAGGGTGCTAGCACCCCGATTCCCTGACGTGCCAGCACCCTGGTGTGCGTGGCAGGTAGCCGCCGGGTGGCCGTCGCCAGCGGTGTGGGCGCTCGTGGGCCACTGGCGAGCCGTCGGCCAGGATATCGGCCAGGTCGCTGCAGATTACGACCTGCAGCGCAACCAGGGCTACATGCGCGTGGGCACCTCGGCCGATACGCCCCAGTTTGCGGAGTGGGCCCAACTCAACCTGGAGCCCCATGCGGTCTGCCCGCAGTGGAACTACACGCTGCGCCCCCGCCCCTTGCCTGCCCGCGATCCACCCACTCACCTACCAGGTCAGGAAGTTATTCCTTGACGACCCCTTGGCCCGGCACTTGATCAGCCCCAGCTCCTTCAGCCGCTTCAGCACCGGCTCGAAGGCCAGCCGCTCCTGGCGATGCGCCAGCAAGCGCTTGCGGAAGGCGCACCGGTCGCGGTAGTGGAAGCCCGCATAGCTCAGGGGCAGATGCAGGGCGTACTTCCAGTCGAGGCGACTGACCACCCAGTCCGCCGCCACCCGATCCGGGGTTTGCTCCAGCATCTGGAAGACCGTGACCAGGGCCAACAGCAGTGGCGAGATGGCCCCCCGGCCCGTCACCTCGTACAACGCGCCAAACGCGCTCTCGTCAGGGAACAGCTCGTCGAAGCGCTCGCCGAGCTGCCGGTAGACGTGCTCGGGACCGAGCAGGGCCTGCCCAAGCTGAGCCGTCTCCGCCGGTATCTGCCGAGGCAGGTCCCACTGCAGCGACATCTCCACACCTCCCACCTGGATGCGCCTACCATCTTCCCCTATCCAGGTGCTCAGGTCCAGAAAACCAACAGAGTCGGCTCTGTCCGCCCGCCGCCCAGAGGGCGGCAAAGGTCCCGTGGGTGGAGGGCCACAGCAGGAGGCCCCGGCTCGCGGGACCTTTGCCGCGCTCCGCGCGGCGGGGCGACAGGGCCGTCGCCCCCTACGGGCCGGGGCGACAGGGCCGTCGCCCCCTACGGGCCGGGGCGACAGGGCCGTTGCCCCCTACGGGCCGGGGCGACAGGCGCCTCCCCGTCAGACCTGCTCACTCCTGTGGGGAAGCCCCAGGAAGCAAACACCCTGTGCCATTCTCTCCAGAGCTCTCGGCGTCTCGGCGTCTCGGCGGTTCGAAGCGCCTCGCCTGGAGCCATCGGCCACCTGGCCGAGGGCGGCATCGGCCAGGTGGCCGATGGCAAGATACGGGCCCTATGCTATACCGACTATTATGGGGTATCGGCCTCGCCGTTCTGCCGTCGTGGCCATCCTGGGCGACGATCCGGTGGTCGGCCAGGCGCTGGAGATCCTGCTCCAGGGAGCCGGCCACGACGTGCGCTTCCTGCCGGGAGCAGCGCTCGACTGGCCGGGCGAGCTGATGGCGAACGCCCAACTTGTGCTGCTGGCGCCCGGGCTGAGCCTCGAACGCCGCGAAGCCCTGCTGGGCCGAGTGCGACGCATGTCCGGGAGGCAGAGCGTGCCATGCCTGGAACTGACCTCGGTGGCGGCCGGAGCGCCCTCGAGCGGATGCCGGGAGGTGCGCTGGCCCTGCCAGGTCGTGACGCTTCTTCGGGCGGTCGATGCCGCGGTCGGCGGAGCGCTCCCGGGTGAGGGTGAAACGTGAGCGCACGCACTTGGCGGTGTGGACGTCCAACTCAGCATCCTCAATCGAGGAAAGGGCACGATCATGAGGGCGCAGAGCATCGATAGACCTGCGGTGATGCCTGGTTGATTCGGGCGCTACCGCGCGAGGCATCGGTCTGGAGGGGGGCGATGAGGGCGATGTCCGGGACAGAGACCATGGAGGCACCTGCGGAGTGGGCGGCAGGAACGGCGCCGCCCGTGGCCTCTGGCCAGCCAGGAGGTCGCCCGCGGGTGGGAGTTCCGCGAGGGCTCGTGCCGCGTCTGGTCAGCCTGACGGCGCTCGTCGTGCTCGTGGCGACCGGCCTCATCGGCGCCGTGCTCATCGACAACAGCCGCAGCACGCTGCGCCAGGAGATCCTCGACCGCCAGCTTCAAGTGGCAGACCTGGCCGCCGAGTTCGCCGCGCGCTACGTCGAGGCGGCACAGGTCTATACTCATGCGGTGGCCGCAGACAACAACATCGTGCAGGCCATCCTGGACGATGCTCCGGAGCGGGCAGGACCTGTTCTTGCCGCCCTGCTCGCGAACAACCCCCGCCTCGACGGCTTAGGCATCATTGATGTGGCGGGCACGTCTCGGGTCGGCGGCCTGGTTGGCATGGCCGCTATCGGCAGCAGCGTCGCGGACCGTGACTGGTTCCAGCAGGCCATGGCGACCCGACAGCCGTATCTGGGCGCGCCGGTCATCTCGCGGGCAAGTGGGCGGGCCGTGGTACCGTACGGCGTGCCCGTGCTGGACAGCCAGGGCAGGGTGCGGGCTGTCATCGGCGGTTCCATCTCCCTGGCCGCGCTCTCCGACGCGATCACCAGCCTGGGGGGCGGAGCCACGGCTCGGGCCAGCCTTACCGACACGCGCCAGGGTGGGATCATCCTGGCGCACCCCGATCCGGAACGCATCCTGCAGCCCATCTCAGAACAGAACGAGGCCACGCTCAGAGTCGTGGCCGGCGAACGCGGAACGCTGGAGACTGGCCGTGGCTCGGGTGAACTGGACCTCGCAGCCTTTGCTCCGGTGCCGGGCCTGCCCTGGGGCGTGCTGCTGCAGCAGCCGAGCGCAGTCGCCTTCGCCCCAGTCGAGGCGATGATCCGGCGCGCCTTGCTCTTGATCGGAGCCGTCACCCTGGTCGCGGTGGCAGGTGGTGCCCTGGTCGCACTGCAGATCACCCGCCCCCTGGTCCGCCTGCGCGACGTGGCCCACCAGATTGCCTCGGGCGATTCCAGTGTCCGTGCCGACATCGCCGCGCGCGATGAAGTCGGCGACGTGGGGCGGGCCTTCGACTACATGGTTGGCGTCCTGGCCAACCGCACCGCCCAGCTCGAAAGCGCAATCAAGGAACTGGAGGCGTTCAGCTACACGGTCTCGCACGACCTGCGCGCGCCCTTACGCGCGATGGACGGCTTCTCGCGTATCCTGGTCGAGGAGCACGCGCCGCAGCTCACCCCGGAAGCCCAGCGCTACCTGCGCCTCGTGCGTGACAACGCGCAGCAGATGGGCCGGCTCATCGATGATCTGCTCGCCTTCTCCTGCCTGAGCCGCCAGCCCCTGGCGAAGCACCGGGTCCAGCCCGCCAATCTTGCCCGCCAGGCGCTGGCCGAGCTGCGCTCCGAGCAGGAGGGGCGGCAGGTCGAACTGTCGATTGGCGACCTGCCCCCGTGTCTGGGGGACCCGGCTCTCTTGCGACAGGTGTTCGCCAACCTGCTGGCTAACGCCCTCAAGTTCACCCGCCCGTGCGAGGTGGCCGTGATCGAGGTCGGCAGCCGTGAGGAGGACGGCCAGCACGTGTACTTCGTCAAGGACAATGGCGTGGGCTTCGACATGCGCTACGCGGACAAGCTGTTCGGCGTCTTTCAGCGGCTGCATCGCGCCAGGGACTACGAAGGCACCGGCGTGGGCCTGGCCATCGTGCAACGCATCGTGCATCGCCACGGTGGACGCGTCTGGGCCGAGGCAGAGGTCAACCAGGGCGCGACGTTCTACTTCACTCTCGAAGGAGGTCTGTGACATGGCTGAGGAGCCCGTAGAGATCCTGCTCGTCGAAGACAATCCCAATGACGTGGAGTTGACGCTCCATGCCCTGCGGCGGTACCACCTCGCCAATCGCATCCACGTGGTGGGTGACGGGGCCGAGGCCCTCGAGTTCATCTTCTGCACCGGTTCATACGCGGAGCGCAGCCTCATGAGCCGCCCCAAGGTGATCCTGCTCGACCTGAAGCTGCCGCTGGTGGACGGTCTGGAGGTGCTGCGGCAGGTGAAGGGCGACTCTCACACGCGGGCCATCCCGGTGGTGGTGCTGACCTCGTCGCGCGAGGAGCGCGACCTGGTGGAGAGCTACCAGTTGGGCGTCAACAGCTACATTGTCAAGCCGGTCGACTTCGAGCAGTTCACCGAGGCCGTGCGACAGGTGGGCCTGTACTGGGTGCTGCTCAACCAGCCGCCCAAGCTGTAGGCGTTTCCCACGGGGAGGCGATCGTGGCCACGCCCCTGCGCGTCCTGATCCTGGAAGATCGGCCCGACGACGCCGAGTTGATGGTGTCTGAGCTGAAGCGGGCGGGGCTTGAACCCCGCTGGCAGCGGGTGGAGGACGAGTCGGAGTACGTGGACCACCTCGACGCGGGCCTCGACCTCATCCTGGCCGACTACACCCTACCGCAGTTCGACGCCCCGCGGGCGTTGCAGCTCCTGCAGGCGCGCGGGCTGGACGTGCCGTTCATCGTGGTCAGCGGCACCATCGGGGAGGAGCTGGCGGTGGAGTGCCTGCGGCGGGGCGCAGCCGACTACCTGCTCAAGGACCGGCTGGCGCGCCTGGGGCCGGCGGTGGCGCACGCGCTGGAACAGCGCCAGCTCCGCCTGGAGAACCGGCGGGCGGAGGAGGCGCTCCGAGTGCGGGAGCGCGCCTTCCACACCCTGCACGAGCTGGCGGTTGCCACCAGCGGCGTGCTCGATGCCGCCGCTCTGGCGCGGCTGGCCGTCGTGCGCGCGCGCGAGCTGCTGAGCGCGGACGCGGCGGGCCTCTTCTGGTGGGACGCCGAGGCGGGACGCTTGCGCCGGCTGGCAGCAAGCGGGCTGCCGGCGTTGGAAAAGACGGAGATCACTTCGGGCCATGGAATAGTGGGGCTCGCCTTCCAGCAGGGCGCGCCGGTCGTCGTCGAGCACTACCCGGACTGGGAGCATGCCACTCATTGGAGCCTGGCCCACGGCATCCAGAGCGCCGCGTCCGTGCCGCTCCTGGTCGGGGAGCATGCCATCGGCGCGCTGGTGGTCCACACGCATACTCGCCGCCGGTTCGAGGTGGAGCAGGTGCAGCTCCTGGCCCTGCTCGCGGCCCAGGTGGGGCCGGCCCTGGAGGCGGCGCGACTGCACGTCGAGTCGGAGCAGCGGCGGGCGGAGCTGGCCGCGTCCGAGGCGCGCTTCCGCCGCCTGGCCGAGAACGCGCCGGACGTCATCTACCGCTACGAGCTGCGGCCGCAGCGTGGCTTCAGCTACGTCAGTCCGGCCGTCGCTCGAATCCTCGGCTACACCCCCGAAGAGCTGTGTGCCGACCCGGACCTGGTCCTCAGGAATGCCTACCCCGAGGACGTGCCGCTCCTGGCCTCCCGCGCCGCCCAGGCGTCCTCGGAGCCCGCGGTGGTGCGGTGGCGCCACAAGGACGGGCACACCGTGTGGATCGAGCGGCACAACGTCCCGGTCTACGATGCCGAGGGCAAGCTGGTGGCCAACGAGGGCATCGCCCGCGACATCACCGCCCGCAGGCAGGCGGAAGAGGCCCTGGAGCACCAGGCCCTGTACGACACGCTGACCGACCTGCCCAACCGCACCCTGCTCCACGACCGCCTGCACCAGGCCCTGCTGGCTGCGGAGCGCGACGGCCGGCCGCTGGCCTTGCTGGTGATGGACGTGGACCGCTTCGAGGAGGTCAACGAGACCCTGGGCCAGCACGCGGGCGACCTGGTGTTGCAGCAGGTCGGGCAGCGCTTGCGGGCGGCGCTGCGGGCCACGGACACCGTGGCCCGTGTGGTCGGGGACGAGTTCGCGGTGCTGCTGCCCGCGACGGACGCGCAGGGGGCCATCCTGGCCGCGAGTAAGCTCCAGGGCGTGCTGGAGCCGCCCTGCGTGGTCGATGGGCACCACATCGATGTTGGCGCCAGTACCGGCATCGCCCTCTACCTGGAGCACGGCCAGGAGGCCGAGACGCTCCTGCGCCGAGCGGACGTGGCGCTGAGCGTGGCCAAGCGGACCGGCAGCGGCTACGCCATCTACGCCCCCGAGCAGGACCAGCATAGCCCCGGCCGGTTGGAGCTGGTGGGCGAGCTGCGCCAGGCGATCGAGCAGGGCCAGTTGCGGCTGCACTACCAGCCCAAGGTGGGCCTCAAGCGTGGGCGGGGGGTGGGGGTGGAGTCGCTGGTGCGCTGGCAGCACCCCGAGCGCGGGCTGGTGCCGCCGGACCAGTTCATCCCCCTGGCCGAGCAGACCGGGCTGATCAAGCCCCTGACCGAGTGGGTGCTGGGTACGGCGCTGCGCCAGTGCCAGGCCTGGCGGCAGGCCGGGCTGCCGCTGAGCGTGGCGGTGAACCTGTCGATGCGCAACCTGCACGACTCCCAGCTTCCGGAGACGATCGCCGAGCTGCTGGCGGCCTCGGGCCTGCCGCCGGCCTGGCTGGAGCTGGAGCTGACCGAGAGCGCGATCATGGCCGACGCGGCGCGGGCGCTGGAGAGCCTGCGCCGGCTGTGCAGGATGGGGGTGCGGATCGCCATCGACGACTTCGGGACCGGCTACTCCTCGCTCAGCTACCTGAAGCGGCTGCCGGTCGGCCAGCTCAAGGT
>JACQUR010000103.1 GCA_016210245.1 Chloroflexota bacterium | reverse complement strand
GCCAGCGGCGATAGCGTCTTGCCTCTGGCCTCGCTCGAAGTGGACCACGGGAATCTGTCGCTCGGCCGCGCAATCCTGCACTGCACGGACGAACCGGTATACCACCCCTCACTTCACGAGTCACAGTGGACCAGTAAAGACCCGGCGTGCGCGCATTGGGAGCGACACGGCAGGCCGTGCCGCTCCCGACGAGGGGCCAGGGGCCTTGACCGCGAAGCGCGCCGCGCTGGTAGAATACCCCGCCGCTGGCCAGAGACCCCCGGCCAGCGGCGGCTCACCACGAAGACGACGAGGATTGACCGCGCTGTGCGCAACATTCATCTCACCATCCAGACGGGCCTGGCCGAGCGCGACCTGCTGCGCTGTGGCGTGGTGGAGGCCTTGCTGGCCCATCCTGAGGTCCGGGTCGTCCTGCTCACGCCGGCCCACCGCGACCCGATCTTTCGAGCGGAGTTCGAAGGCTCGAGGGTTGTGGTCGAGCCGTTCCACATGTACCTGCCCACGACCATGAAGTGGCGGCTGATGACCCGCCGCTGGCGGCACGTGCGAAATCGAGAGCTGCTGCGGTGGTGGCTGCGCCTGGAGGAGGCGCTGATTCCGGCCCACGCCTACGACGAGGCGTTCCACCGCTATCCGCCGGCCCTGGTGGTGTCCGGCGAGCCGCTGCGGCCCGGGGACAACACCCTGGTGCGGGCGGCTCACCGCCACGGCGTACCCAGCCTGGGCAGCGTGCGCAGTTGGGACAACCTGCTCAAACACCTGCGCACCCGCCCGGACCGCCTGACGGTGTGGAACCCCATCAACCACGCCGAGGCAGTGGAGCTGGAGCGCTACCGCCCCGGCGAGGTCGCGATCGTCGGCGCTCCCCAGCTCGATCCGTACTTCCAGCCGGCCCCCGCCCTCTCGCGGGCGGGCCTGTTCGCCCAGCTCGGCCTCGACCCGACCAAGCGGCTGCTCCTGCTGGCCACCAGCTCGTTCACCTACGAGAGCGACCAGACGTACCTGGTCGACCTGCTGGTGGAGGCGATCGAGCAGCGGCGCTTCCGCGAGCCGGTCCAGCTCCTGGTGCGCCTGCACCCCAGCGACAACATCGGACCCTACCTCAAGTACCGCCACTCGCCCCACGTGTGCCTGGACCTGCCCGACCGCTGGAGCCGCCGGCTGGGGTGGACCATGGAGGTGGCAGACATCCAGCGCATGGCGGCACTGCTGCGGCACACCGACGTGATGCTCAACTTCGCCACCACCGTGACCCTGGAGGCGGCCATCTGCGACACGCCGACGCTCCTGGTCGCTTTCAGCACCGTGGACCCGGAGGAGATGGAGCGCTACGTGGTGGGGTTGCACTTCAAGATGCACTACAAGGGCCTGGTGGAGCGCGACCTGGTGCCCATCGCCTGGAACCAGGAGGAGCTGGTCGACTGGATCAACTGCTACCTGGCCGACCCTGCGGTCTACCGCGAGCAGCGCCGCCAGGTCGTGCGCGACTGGGTCCACTTCACCGATGGGCAGAGCGCCCAGCGCCTGGCTGCCGCCATCCTGCGCGCGGCCGGGCTGGAGGCGCCCGTGGACGCGGGGACGCGGAGACGCGGGGACGCGGAGACACGGGGACGCGGGGAGGGCAGTACTGAAGACCCTCCCCGCGTCTCGGAAGTCCCCGTGTCCGAGCTGTCGTAGCCAGATGAGGATCGCAATGATCGGTCCGCTACCGCCCGAGTACGGCGGGCTGCTGGCGGGCGGGGTGGCGACCCACACGGCCGAGCTCGTCCAGGCCCTGGGCCGCCTGGGAGTTGAGGTGCGCTTGCTGGCTACCAACGTGCGGCAGCCGTCGCTGGCCGGCCGGTTGCTGCCCGTCACGCCGCTACGCCAGGCCGATGGCTGGCTGGGACTGCTCTCCCATTCGCACCGGGCTGGCGTCTGGGCCGCCGCCCGACTCGGGGTCACGCTCGTCCGCCACCCGCGCCTCCTCCCCTCGGCCTGGCACGCCGGCCGGCGCGCGCTGCTGGCCCAGATGCTGGAGTACCGCGGCTTCTTGCGCGCCGCCCGGCCGGACGTGGTGCATGTGCAGCACCCGTTGGACCGCCACCTGGTCGTTCGGCTGTTGGCCGAACTGGACGGCCTGGCCACGCCGGTCGTGGTCACGCTCCACAGCTTCTTCCGCGAGCACTCCAACGAAACCATCTACGGCTTGATGCAACCCAACCTCCGCTTCGGTGATCGGTTCATCGCCGTCAACGAGCACGTGCGCGAGGAAGCGGTCCAGTTGGGGGCGGATCCAGCCCGGATCCGGGTGATTCGTTCGGGCGTCGATACGGCGCGTTTTCGCCCCCAGCCCATCGCCCAGGTGCGGGACCAGCTTGGCCTCGCCGGGGACGAGCCGCTGGTGGTGTTCGTCGGCAACCTGGAGCCGCGCAAGGCGGTCGACCAGTTGGTCCTGGCCATGGAGCGCGTGCGGGCAGCGCTGCCCGCCGCCCGCCTGGCGATCGTCGGCAGCGGGGCGAGCGCGGGGGTGGAGGACCAGGAGCCGCGGCTGCGGGCGCTGGTGGCGGAGCTGGGCTTGGATGCGGGGGTGCGCTTCATCGGCGCGGTTTCGTCGGAGGACCTGGTGCGCTGGTACAACGCCGCGGATGTGTTCGTGCTGCCCTCCTACTCGGAGGGGCAGGGGATCGTGGCGCTGGAGGCGATGAGCTGCGGGCGGCCGGTCGTGGCCTCGGCGGTGGGCGGGCTGCGCGATACGATCACCGATGGCCACGACGGCTTCCTGGTGCCGCCCGGCGCGCCGCCAGCGCTGGCCGAACGCCTCACGGCGCTGCTGCGCGACCCCGCGACGCGACAGCGGGTGGGCGAGCAGGCCCGCCGCACGGTGGAGGCGCGGTTTAGCTGGACGCGGGCCGCGGAGGCCACGCTGGACGTGTACCGCGAGCTGGTGGCAGAAGCGCCTTTCGAGGCTCACCACGGAGACACGGAGACACGGAGAGTGCAGATTTGAGAGTGCAGAGTGCAGAGTGCATTCTGCACTCTGCACTCTCAAATCTGCACTCTGTTGGGATGCTGATGGGCGGACGGATCTACGACCTCCTCTGGCGCGTGCGCCGCACGCCGCCCGGGTTGTTGCCGGGCAAGGTGGCGCGGGTCGCGCTGCGCCCGCTGCAGCGGCGGGTCCGCCGCTGGCGCTTGCACCGCGCGCGAGGCGAGCTCTCCGACCGCGCCTTGCTGCGCGCCCTGGGCGGGCGCTTTCGAACCGTCGAGGCGGCGGTGGACTACTTCCAGGCCCGGCAGCGGCCGCGGTTCTTCGTGACCGCGCCCGAGGCGCGGCTGCGCGCTCAGGCGCTCGCGCGCCACGCCCCGCACCTGGCCGAGCGCACCCTGCGCGCCGCCGACCTGGCCCTGCAGCATACCTTCGACCTGCTCGGCTCGGGGCCCGTCGCGCTGGGGCCGCGCCTCGACTGGCACACCGACTTCAAGGTGGGCTACACCTGGCCACGCCAGTTCTACGAGGACATCGACTACTCCGCCCCGGGCCACCCGTGCGACGTCAAGGTCCCCTGGGAGTTGAGCCGCTGCCACCACTGGGTCACCCTCGGCCGGGCCTACGCCCTGGACCCGGACCCGCGCTACGCGCGCGAGTTCGTGAGCCAGCTCGAGGCCTGGCTGGACGAGAACCCCTGGCCGTTCAGCGTCAACTGGGGGCGGGCGATCGAGGTGGCCGTGCGCGCGGCCAACTGGCTCTGGGCGGCCGCCCTCTTCGCCGACGCTCCCGAGTTTCACGCGCGCGCCCGGCTACGGCTGCTCAAAGCGCTGCTCCAGCACGGACGCCACATCCTGGACAACCTGGAGCACTCCAACAACAACGGCAACCACTACCTGGCCAACGGCGTGGGGCTGCTCTTCCTGGGCGTGCTGTTGCCCGAGTTTGCCGAGGCCGAGGCCTGGCGCCGCAAGGGCCTGGAGATCGTGTGGGGTGAGCTGGAGCGCCAGGTCCACCCCGATGGGGTGGACTTCGAGAAGGGGATCGGCTACCAGGGGCTGGTGCTGGAGTTCTGGTACAGCGCGGCATTGCTATGCGACCTGAACGGCATCCCGGTGCCCGAGGCCGCACGCCAGCGGCTGGAGCGCATGTTCGAGTTCATGCTGGCCTACACCCGCCCGGACGGCACCTTCCCGCAGATCGGCGACAATGACGACGGCCGCCTGGCCGGACTGGACGACGAGCCCATCGGCACCCACCGCCGCCACCTCGCCGTCGGCGGCGCCAGGTTCGGCCGCCCGGACCAGCTCGGAGCGGCCGAGGAGGCGGTGGAGACGGCCGTGTGGCTGTGCGGCGCGGACATGCTGAGTGCCCCGCGGACCAGGCCGGAGGTCCCCTCGCACGCTTTCCCGCTCGGCGGCTTCTACGTGCTGCGCGGCCCGGACGCGGTGATGGTGGTGGACGCGGGCGAGGTGGGCATGAACGGCATCGGCGGCCACGGCCACAACGACCTGCTCTCGTTCGACCTCTGGGCCGCGGGTGCGCCGCTGATCGTCGATTCCGGCACCTACGCCTACACGGCCGATCCGGCCGCCCGCCAGGCGCTGCGGGCCACCGCCGCCCACAACACGGTTCGCGTCGACGGGGAGGAGATTGCCCGTCTAGGGGAGCCTCCCTTGCGGTTGTGGCGCATCGAGGACGACGCCCATCCCATCGTCCATGCCTGGGAGTCCGACGCCGAGCACGACCTGCTGGATGCCCAGCACGACGGCTACGCGCGGCTGCCCGAGCCAGTGGTCCATCGCCGGCGCATCCGGTTCGACAAGCGCCGCTCGGCCTGGGTGATCCAGGACACGCTCGACGGGGTGGGCGAGCACGACCTCGAGCTGTTCCTGCACCTGGCCCGCCCGCTGGCGGAGCGGATGGAGCTGGCCGTGCGACTGCGTGCCCCCCGCGCAGACCTCTGGATCGTGCCGCTGGACTTCCCTGGCGGCGCCACGCTGAGCGTGGAAGAGGGCTGGGTTTCGCGCGGCTACGGCTACCGCGAGCCAGCCCCTGTGCTCCGCTACGCGGTGCGTGCGCGCCTTCCCATCAGCGTCACGCTGGGGCTCGTGCTGGTCCCGGTTGCTACCTCTTTTCAGGACGCCCGCGCCTTGCTAGCTTCGATCGATTGAGGTGCTCGGTGATGAAGTCGGAGATCTTGCGGCTCTATCAGCAATTACCAGCCTACTTGAGTCTCTTGAGAAGGGGACAGTTGTTCTCCGTGCTTGCGGCACACCGACAATACGTTGTCCAACAAAGAGACCGCATGGCAGTTTTCCAGGAGCAGTGTCCGGAGTTCAGTATCGTCGAGGAGATTATCGACCGTAGCTCCCATGGTATCCAGCATGCCGACTACCAGATTGCCCAGTTCTGGTACGCTTCTCGCGCCATTGCTGCGCTCGTGCCGGCGGAGGTGTACGACATTGGCTCCCATCGTCCGTGGTTGATCGGCGTTGCCGCCGGCTTGCGCCTGCACACGCTGGATGTGCGTCCCCCGGACCTCTCTGTACCCACAGAGGTCTTCCACGAAGGACTCGCCGAGAAGCTACCCTGGCAATCTGATTCCGTGGAGTGCCTCACGTCTCTGTGTGCGCTTGAGCACTTCGGCCTTGGCAGCTACGGCGACCCGTATGATCCGCACGCGGACCTCAAAGCTGTTGCCGAAATGCACCGCGTGCTTCGCCCTGGTGGGCACTTGATACTGACGACACTCTGTACCGGCAGGAACAAGTCATTCGTCAGGTTTAATGCAGGACGTGTCTACTCGCTTGGCCGATTGCACGAGATGCTCGGCGCGCTGGAGGTGGTGGATGAAACTTTCTTCTCCATGCCATTGCAGCGCTTTGTGAGTAAGTCCGAGCTTCAGACACAACTCGTACCCCATGCATGGGACATCTACTTTGGAACATGGAAAAAACCGCTACAATATGACCGCGGGGTGGGCATCGGGCGTGGGAAGGATTCAACTGGTTCTGACGGATGACTGGGAAGTGCGCGGTGACGGATCCGGCGATATGCGTCGCATCCAGTTCGATCCGATGAGGACTCTCGTCAGCATCTATGGCGAGTTCGGACTTCGAGCTTCGTTCAACGTCGAAGTGATGCAGCAATTGTACCACCTCAGCTATCAGAATGAGTTTCCTGAGCTGGGTGAGTTGGCGAAGGAGTGGAGCGACCTGGTACAGGAGGTGTACTCCAGAGGCCATGATGTTCAGTTGCACGTTCATCCTCAGTGGCACAACGCACAGTACCGTGACGGCCGTTGGTTGCTGAGGTCCGATTGGTCGCTGGCCAACCATACAAGAGAAGTCGCCAAGCAAATGCTCGGCAACTGCAAGAGCTATCTTGAGTCCCTGCTCAAGCCCATCAACCCCGCCTACCGGTGCGTCTCATTCAAGAGCGGTGCGTGGTGCATCGCTCCCGGCGAGCACGTATTGCCTGCGTTGATCGACCTCGGCATCAAGTTTGACATGAGCATCGCACAGGGCCTGACAAAGGACGGGATGGTGAGCGTCGACTATCGGTGCGTCGACGAGGGGTTCCTCCCGTACTACCCGGAGTTGCACGATGCTCGGCGGATGGCGAGTAGTGTGCAGCCGATCGCATGCTACCCCACGCACAGCTTCTACCACACGCCGACCGCCAAGGTGCGGGATGCCGCGGTCGACGCGACGGCCAGGCTCGCCAGGCTGTCATCTGTGTGGAGCCACCCGAGGCAGCATGCCGCAACGTGTTCCTTGAGGCCTTCGGGGACGAGGGCGGACGCCAGCGCCATGGAACGTCCGCGACGGCGAGCGTCTACTCTCCTGGGTTCCCTGAAGTCGTCTCTTCGGTACTGCACGAGTCGAACGCACTACGTGTCGGACCTATCGCTCCTCAGCTTCCCATTGATGCGCCGGATGATCGACGATATCCGAAGGAGAAGCGAAGCGTCCGGCTGGACGGCAGTGCCCGTCATTCTGGCCAACCACACCAAGGACCTGGCCAACTTCGAGCCGATCAGGAAGCTGGCGGCCTACATCGCCGCGGCTGACGATCTCGAAGTGATCACGCTGGCCGAGCTTGCCGTCCGCCATGAGGCAGGCCTGTATCCGGTGCGAGTGAAAGCCCATGCCTGACTCGCTCGTTGCGCGGAGGCAGCTCCTTCGCCGCAGCCTGGAGGTGCGCTTGCGGGAAGTGACGGGCCGCATAGTACCAGCGCCGGAAGTTGTGCGCCCGGAGGGAGACCTGGCCCCAGAGGCGGCGGAAGAGATGCTACGAGTCGCCATGGTTCGGCTGTGGCCCCGCGTACGATCGGATCAGGCTTCCAAAGAGGAACGGGCGGCCTACCTATCGTCTCTCGCGCAGTTGGCGAGGTTGGCGATTACGACAGACTGGCGCTTCCTGGACGTCATGAACAACGCCTATGAGACGCTCGTCCAACAGCACAAGTCGGAACGAGATGGCCAGTGGCAGTCGTTTCTCCAGACGTATGCCGCGGTCTTGAGAAACCACCTGGATCGTCTGGTGGACGCCCCATGAAGATCGTGAGCTTATGCGAGAGCCTGCCCCGAGGCGTCGGGATGTACAGGCGCCTCTCGGATGTTGGCCGTGTCCAGGTCTACACCCTCCTGTGCAAGAACGCTCCGCTGCCGCGCGCGCGGTTCGTACGAGCCCTGTGCGGCCAGTGGGTGCGACTGGAGAGGTCGGATAAGCTGCTCGTCGCGCGACTGCTGGCCACGAGGCGCTGGCGCATCAGCTTGCGGACCGTGCATGACAGGAGCAACCTGGGTTGGCTTGAGCGGTTGTCGCCGGATGTGGGGCTGCACGCCATGAGCGTGATCTACCGCCGTCCGCTCCTGGACTGCTTCCGGTTGGGAGTGCTGAACGCGCACATCGGTCTGTTGCCGCAGTACCGTGGGCGCTCGGTGGTCGAGTGGTCCCTGTTCAATGGAGACCCCACGGGCATCACGACCTTTTTCGTCGACGAGGGGATCGATACGGGAGAGCATATCGTCCAGCGAGAGGTGGTGGACGTGCGCGGGTTGCACGACCTGGCGGCTGCCAAGCAACACCTACGATCCCTGGCAGATGACATGTATGCGAGTGCGGTGGGGGCGTTGCAGAGTCCGTCCTACGGACCGCTGAGGAATGATGGCAGCGGCCGAAGGTACTACGTGATGTCTGAGTTGTTCCGAGAGGTCGTGGAGGAGATCATGCGCCAGGGATGCGCACCCAGCGCTCGCACAGCCACCGACTCGCTCGACGACCTGCGACCATGTGCGGGATAGCCGGCCTCTTCCGCTTCGGGGAGGCTCAGCTCGCACCACAGGACGGCCCGTGCCTGGAACGCATGGCCTGGCTCCTGCGGCACCGCGGGCCGGACTCGCAGGGGTGGGTGCTGCGGGAGAACTGCGGGCTGGCCAACCTGCGCCTGAGCATCCTGGATCTGAGCCCGGCTGGCGCGCAGCCGATGGCCAGCGATGATGGGCGCCTGTGGCTGGTGTACAACGGCGAGGTCTACAACTACCTCGAGCTGCGGACCGAGCTGGAAGCTCTCGGCGCGCGCTTCCGAGGCGGCAGCGATACCGAAGTCGTGCTCAGGGCGTATGAGGCCTGGGGAGACGGCTGCGTGGCCCGATTCGTTGGTATGTGGGCGTTCGCGCTCTTCGACACCCGCGCGCGCCGCCTGCTGCTCTCGCGCGACCGCTTCGGCATCAAGCCGCTCTACTACGTCCTGGCCGACGGGGTGCTCGCGTTCGCCTCCGAGATCAAAGCGCTGGTCGAGTTCATGCGGTCGACGGGCATGGCGGTCGTCCCCAACCGCCGCAGTCTCGCGACCTACGTGGGCACCGGCCTGGTGGATGGACTGGACGAGACGTTCTTCGAGGGGGTCTGGCGCTTTCCCGCGGCCACCAACGCAGTATGCACCGAGCAGGGCTTGCGCCAGCAGGCGTACTGGTCCCTGCCGGACGCGGCGAGGGAGCGCGGCGAGACGCTGGCGGGCAAAACGGAGGCGGCGATCGTGGCCGAGGTCCGCCGCCAGCTCGACGACGCCGTGCGCATCCACCTGCGCAGCGACGTGCCCGTGGGAGTGAACCTGAGCGGGGGCCTGGACTCCAGCACCGTAGTCGGGCTTGCCTCCCCGCGCGTGGAGCAGGTCCGCACCTTCACCCTCTACTTCCAGGAGCGCCGCTTCGACGAGCGCCCCTTTGCCGAGCGCGTCATCCACACCTTCCGCACCGGCGCCACGCTCCAGGAGGGCAAAGCGGCCGATCTCCTGCCAAGCCTGAGCGACATCCTCTGGTACCTGGACGAGCCGGCCCTCGGCCCGTCCGTGTACGCCTTCTGGCTGGTGATGCGGCTAGCCAGCCAGCAGGTGAAGGTGGTGCTGGACGGCCAGGGCGGCGACGAGGTCTTCGGCGGGTACGTCCCATACTACACCCAGTACCTGTATCAGTTGGCGCGGTCGGGGGACGCGGTCGGTTTCGCGCGCGAGGTGTGGGGCATGGGCAGCATGCTCGGCTCGAAGCCCGCCAGGAACGCGGCCCGCAACGCCCTGGCCATGGCCTTGCGGCCGCCCGCGCGGAATGGCCACATCGAGGCTCCGGATGCGGTCCTCTTGCGGCCCGAGCTCCTGGCATCGGTCGACGCCAGCTTCAACGAGTGGCGCCTGTGGCCGCGCGTGTTCGACGACTGGCTGAACAACGTGCTCTACTGGGAGCTGTACAAGAACCGCCTGCCGGCGCTGCTGCGCTACGAGGACCGGCTGAGCATGGCCTTCTCCATCGAGTCGCGGGTACCGCTGCTCGACCACCGCGTGGTCGAGCTGGCGTTTGCCCTGCCTGCCCGCTGGAAGATCCGCTCCGGGTGGTCCAAGTGGGCGCTGCGCCAGGCGATGCAGGGCGTGCTGCCCGAGGCCATCACCTGGCGCCGCGACAAGATGGGCTTCCCCATGCCCCTCGCCACCTGGCTGCGTAACGGCCTGGCCGCCGAGGTGGACGACCTGCTGCTCACCTCGGGAAAGCGCGCGCTGGCGTTCCTGGACCGCCCCACGCTCCAGGCGACCCTGACCCGCCAGGCGCAGGGCCAGGAGGACCGTTTCTGGCTCGTCTGGCGGGCGCTGAGCCTCGAGCTGTGGCTGGAGCGGTTCAAGCTATGAAGGTGCTGGCCATCGCCCACAACTGCGTTGGCGTCTCCAACCGGCGCAAGTTCGACGCCCTGGCCGCCCACCCGGACCTGGAGATCACCCTGCTCACCCCGTCCTGGTGGTTCGAGGAGGGCCAGGTGACCCGCCAGACGGCCGCGCCGGGGGAGCGCTATCGGATCGTGGTCGGGCGGACACTCTGCACCAACAACGGCACCCGCCACGCCTATCTCACCCAACTCCCCGGGCTGGTGGCCCGCCTGCAGCCGGACGTGATCGACCTGCACGAGGAGCCCTTCAGCGCCGCGGCCTTCCAGACCGCGCTGCTGCGCGACCTGTTCGCCCCCCGCGCCGCGCTCGTCTTCTGTTCTTATGTCAATCTCCACCGCATCTGGCGTCGGCCCTACCGCTGGTTCGAGCGCTACACCCTGCGGCGCGCCGACGCCGTCTATGCTCCCAACGGCGCCGTGCCGGAGGTGCTGCGGGCCAAGGCCTTCCGCGGCCCCATCCAGGTGATCCCCATGGGCGTCGACCTCGAGCGATTCCACGTCTCGGAGGCCGAGGCCCTGGGCCGAACGAGGCACGGGCCGCCGTGGACCATCGGCTTCCTGGGCCGCCTGGAGCCGGTCAAAGGGTTGCCCGTGCTGCTGGAGGCCTTCGCGCGCCTGCCCCACGACGCCCGGCTGGCGATCGTGGGCGACGGGCCCGAGCGTCCCGGCCTCGACGCGCTGGCGGCGCGCTTGCAACTTCAGGGGCGAGTGGAATTCAGGCCCGCCATTCGGTTTGAGGCGGTGCCGTCCTTCCTGGCCTCCCTGGACGCGCTGGTGCTGCCCTCGGTGACCATCCCCCCGGCCCACAAGGAGCAGTTCGGGCGGGTGCTGGTGGAGGCGATGGCCTGCGGCGTTCCGGTGGTCGGCTCCAGCTCCGGCGGCATCCCGGAGGTGATCGGCGAGGCCGGGATAGTGGTTCCCGAGGGCCGGGTCGAGCCGCTGGCGCAGGCCCTGGCCGAGCTGCTGGACTCGGCGGAGCGGCGCCAGGAGCTGATCCGGCGCGGGCTGCGGCGAGCGCGGGAGGTCTTCGCCTGGCCGCGTATCGCCCTCCAGTACCGCGCGCTGTACGAGCTGGGGCGCGAGCTGCGCCAGCAACGCCTGTCCTGCCCGAGTGCTGAGTGCTGAGTGCTGAGTGCTGAGTCCTGAGTCCTGAGTGCTATAGACATGCCGACCGTTCTGTTCGTCGCCCACTCCTTCCCGCCGGTCGGCGGCTCCGGCGCCCTGCGGGCGCTGAAGTTCACCCGCTACCTGCCCAGCTTCGGCTGGCGCCCCGTGGTGCTGACCGTGGAGCGGGCCAGGAT
>JACQUR010000025.1 GCA_016210245.1 Chloroflexota bacterium | reverse complement strand
GACTCTTAATCAGCTGGTTCAGGGTTCGAGTCCCTGGCGGCTCACCACCAAAAACCGCATCAGGACGCCGAAAAGAGCCTCAAAGCGAGGCTCTTTTTCGTGCCTGGCGCGGGCCTTCCTGGCTTTGATAGCCAAACTGATAGCCAAACGCCCCCGGAGCGGTCCCGACGGCTGCTCCGGGGGCGTTTGGTTGGGTGGTGCGCCTGCTACTGGCGGGTGCCGAGCAAGGCATCCATCCTGGCGGCTGTGCGCCGCTTGCTCGCCTCCAGCACGTGGGCGTAGAGGTCTGCGGTCAAGCTAATCTGGCTGTGGCCCAGCAGTTCCATGATGTCGCGGAGCTGCTCGCCTTGGGCCAGCAGGAGCGAGGCGCACGAGTGGCGCAGGTCGTGGAAGCGCTTGTGGGGCAGCCCCGCCCTGGCGAGGTGGGCCTGAAAGTAGCGGACCACGTTCCGGGCGTCAAGTGGCGTCCCGACCGAGGTGGTGAACACGAACCCTTGCTCCTGCCAGAGCGAGCCCGCGGCTAGTCGTTCCTCGAGCTGGCGCACCCGGTGGGCACGCAGGGCGTCGATGGCGAAGGCGGGCAGGGCCAGGGTGCGGCGGCTCTTCTCCGTCTTGGGTTCCACAAGCTGGAGCTTGCCATCGATACGCTGGAGGGCATGGCGCACCGTGAGCGTGCCCGCCTCCAGGTCCACGAGCCGCTTCCCTTCATCGTCCTGCCAGCGCAGCCCCAGCGCCTCGCCCTGGCGCAGCCCCACGGCAAGGACCACGGCGTAGAGCGCTTCGAGCCTATCCCCGCGCACGGCCTCCAGGAAGCGGGTGGCTTGCGTGGCGTCCAGGGGTTGAATCTCGGTCCGCTTGCTCTTGGGTGGATCCACCAGGGTAGCCACGTTCCGAGCCACCAGGCCCCACTTGAGCGCCTGGCCGAGCGCACGGCGCAGCACGGCTCGCAGGTACTGGACCGTGCGGGGCGACAGGCCCGCCTCCCGCTTCTGGTTCATGAACGCCTGCACGTCCTGGGGGCTGAGTTTGGCCAGTAGGATCTTGCCCAGCGCTGGCCCGAGGTGGATGCGTACGAGTTGGGCATAGCTGCTGAAGGTCTTGGGCCGAACGCTGGGCTTGGCCGAATCCTTGAGCCACTGGTCAAGGAACTGGCCCACCGTGAGCCGCTCCGAGGGCAGCGGCAAGCCTGCCGCCTGGTCGTGCAGCGCCGTCTTCAACCGCTCGGCTGCCTCCTTGCGCGTCGTGCCGTAGTAGACCTTCCGCTTGCGCTTCCCGTCCACGTAGCCCTGGTCGACGACCGCGACCCAGCGGCCATCAGGCGCCTGGTAGATTGAACCCTCGCCGTGCCCACGGCGACCACGCTGGTTAGCCATTGGTGCCCTCCTTCTTATGGCGGTAGTAGTAGGCCAGCCGTCGGCACTCACCCGAGCAATGCCGCTGGCGGCCGTGGGTGGGCGTGAAGTAGCGCCCACACCCCGGGCGGGCGCACAGCATGGCCGGGCGGACCCGGCCGGACACCTCCAGCAAGAGGTGGGTGTAGAGCGCCGAACGCAGACAATCGGGGAAGAAGTAGACTTCACCCTTCCGCAAGGGCAGCACAGCCGGGCTGACGTGGCCCCTCAGGCGCTCGTTCACTTGCTCGCACACCCAGTAGCGGGCAGGCTCCACTGTGTCCCCGTAGCGCCAGCGGGCCAGCAGGCTGCGGTCCTGCTCCCCGCGCGCCTCGGTGGCGACGAGCGCGACCCGCCGAGCGTCCCGCTCCGTCGCGCGCGCGACTGGCAGCAGGCCGTCCTTCTCCGACCAGGCCCATTGAATCCTGACCGCGAGCGACTCCCGCTCCCAGCGAACGTAGGGCAGTAGGGCCAGGCTGTTCCCGCGCTGCACGAGGTCCCACAGAGCCAGCAGTGGCGCCAGGGTGGCAATCCCGTCCTGCCAGAAGCGAAGCGATTCGCCCAGGTAGATGGGCGAAGGGGCGTCGTGGGGAGAGTTGACGAGCAGCGCCCGGCCGTGGCCCAGCAAGCCATACCTGTTCGCAAACTTCAGGACGGCCTCGGGCGTGCGGCGCAGCCGGGCGAAGCGCCGATGCAGGTTGGGCACGGCCAGGGGCGCGTACTGGCGGGCGGGGAACGGCACCCCGACGGGCACGGGCGCGACCAGCCATTGGTGGTCTCCGTCCTGTGGCTCGCCTTCGGTTAGCTCGGCATCCCAACGGTAACCCTGCACGGGAACCTGGAGCAGGGCGGCGAACGGCCCGCGCGCCATGGCCTCGAATGGCCTCTCTGTCATCACGAATCCTCCGACTGGACGTAACCTGGACGTACTCAGTCTAGCATATCTGTCCCAGGGTGTCTATAGTACTGGTAGGGACGCTGAGTGTCCCGTGTGGGGGTATGACGATGGCAATCGAGCGGGTAGCGTATCGGCCTGTGGAGGTGGCGGAGGCGCTGGGCATCTCGCGCACGGCGGTCTATGTGCTGCTTGCGCGGGGCGAGATGCGGGCAATTAGGGTCGGCGCGTCCATGCGCGTCCCCGTGGCGGAGGTGGCGCGCTACGTGGCCGAGCGCATGGCCGAGGTGGCGGGCAGTGGGCGCTGAGGTGGCAGCCCACTGCGCGCACCAGCACCTGCTGCTGCGCGCCTACCCCGATGGCGTCGTGCTGTGCGAGCTGCTGGGGGCCTGGCGGCAGGGCGCCGATGGCCGACTGGTGCCCGCGTATCCGCAGGCGGGCAGCGGGTGCTGGCGGGTGACCGTGGCGCCGGCCGAGGTGGCGGCAGAGCGGGAGCTGCTGCCAGATCCATGCGGGTGCTGCCACTGCCGCGACCAGCGGGGTGCAGCATGACGCACGACTGCATCGCCCAGTGTCGCCCCGACCGCGATGAGCACTACGAGTCGGAATTCGTCGATGGTGCGCACTGGCGGTTCACACTGTTGCGCGGCGCCGAGCCCGAGACGGCGCCGGGCGCCACCCGCAACGGGCAGGACCACGCGGCGCCACCCGCCCCAGCCCCGGGGGCGGTCGTGGTCTCGTTGGCCGACGTGCAGAGCGAGCGCGTCTCCTGGCTGTGGCCTGGACGCGTCCCGTTGGGCAAGTTGACCATCTTGGACGGGGACCCAGGCTTAGGCAAGAGCGCCATCACCACAGACCTGGCCGCACGGGTGAGCACGGGGGGCGCCATGCCCGACGGCACCCGGAGCGACCTGGATGGGCCGGCCGGAGTGGTACTGTTGTCTGCTGAGGATGGCCTAGCCGATACCATCCGCCCTCGCCTGGACGCGGCTGGGGCGGATGTATCGCGCATCGTGGCGCTGACGGCGGTGCCACGATTAGATCTGAATCCTGACCCCGAGCAGCCTCCACGGGTGCGGCTGGACCTGCCGACCATCGCCGACCTGAGCGCCATCCGCGAGGCCATCGCCCGCGTCGACGCCAGGTTGGTGATTGTGGATCCGCTCATGGCGTATCTGCCCAGCGGCAGCAATAGCTACCGCGACCAGGATGTACGGCGGGTGCTGGCACCCCTGGCCGTCCTGGCTGCTGAACTGGACGTGGCCGTGGTGGTAATCAGACACCTGAACAAGATGGCGGGGGGCAATCCGCTCTATCGCGGCGGTGGATCAATCGGCATCATTGGCGCCGCGCGGAGCGGGTTGCTGGTGGCGCCAGACCCCGACCAGCCCGACGGGGCGCGTCGCATCCTGGCGAGCACGAAGAGCAACCTGTCCGAGCCCCCGCCAGCGCTGGCGTATCACCTGGAGGCCGTTGCCAGCGGCGCCGTGCGCGTGGTCTGGGAGGGTGCGGTGCAACACACCGCGTCATCACTGCTGGCACAGAGCGCCGACGGGGAGGAACGGGGCGCGCTGGCCGAGGCAAGGGACTTCCTGCGCGAGGTGCTGGCCGACGGGCCGAGACCTGCGAGGGATGTACAACGCGAGGCACGGGACGCGAGTATCACCGAGATTACACTGCGTCGGGCGCGCTCGGGGCTGGTCAAAATCGAACGCGCTGGCTTCGGAGCAGCAATGAAAACCACGTGGTCGCTCCAGTTTTGCTCATCGGCCCCCAGTTTTGCTCATCCCAAAATGATGAGCAAAACTGGGGGCGATGAGCAAAACTGGAGCGACCCGCTGCCCTGGGCACCCACCCCGACCGAGCGAGAGGAGGCTCAGCTGTGAGCGCGACCGCATTACTGGAGCGACTGAGCACGGCGGACGTGCGCCTGAGAGTTGACGGTGAGCACCTACGAGTGAACGCACCCAAGGGCGCCCTGACCCCTGAGTTGAAGGCCGAACTGCTGGCCCACAAGCCCGAGTTGTTGCGCATCCTGGCTGACCAGCAACTCGCAACCGTTGCGGCACCCGTGCTGCTGTTGCCCGCCGACATGGGTGGCTACTGTCCGACCCATCGCCGTTGGCTTTCCTATCCCGAGCAGCGGGCGGGCGCCTGCACGTGGTGCCGAACCGGGTTGCCGCTCTACCCCGCCCAGCCCGACCACCTGCTGCCCCGACCGCTGGCCTGCCTGGGGTGCGGTGCTGAACTGCTACCAGAGCGGATCTACCGCTGCCTGCCCTGTGTGGAGCAGGCGGCGCTGGCTATCGTGGCCATGGTCGAGTGCGAGCAGGCCGGACTGGAGGTGAGCACGTGAAGCCGACGAAGACGACCACCCTGACCCCGCCCAGGACGGTGGTCGCGCTGCTGGCCTGCTACCACGGCTTGCTCGGGCGACGCTCACGGCGCCCTGGCAACGGCCTGGGTGGCCGACGTGCCGACCGCGACGCTGCCCGTGCCCGAGCAGGCGGAGGCGCCTGGCCAGGAGAGGCGGGGTGACATGACTGACCCCCGATCGCTTCGTCTCCATCCGTCGGCCTCCCTGGTGCCCGCAATGCGACCCGACGAATGGCGCGCGTTCGTGGCCGACGTGCGAGAGCGCGGCATCCTCGATCCCGTCCGGGTTGCGCCCGACGGCGTGACGGTGCTGGACGGGCGCCACCGACTGCGGGCAGCGCTGGAGTTG
>JACQUR010000094.1 GCA_016210245.1 Chloroflexota bacterium | reverse complement strand
GCACAGGCGAGCCGCCTGTGCCACCGCAACGCTCCCTGGCAGCACAGGCGAGCCGCCTGTGCCACCGCAACTCTCCCTGGCAGCACAGGCGAGCCGCCTGTGCCACCGCAACTCTCCCTGGTGGCACAGGCGGCTCGCCTGTGCCCCGCGTCCCCGCGTCCCCGGGCGCTCACGCCCGCAACTCTTCCGGCACGTGCTTCAGCAGGGCGTCGATCACCGCGTCCGGCTGCACGCCGTTCACCTCTGCCTCGACGTTCAGGATAATGCGGTGGCGCAGGGCGGCCCGCGCCACGCGCCGCACATCCTGGAACGAGGCGTTGAAGCGGCCGGAGAGCAGGGCGTTGATCTTGCTGGCCAGCACCAGCGCCTGCGCGGCGCGAGGGCTGCCGCCATAGCGCACAAAGTTGCGCACCATCTGGTGTGCCTCCGCCTGCTCTGCATGGGTGGCCATGACTAACCGCACGATGTAGTCCATCACGTGGCTGGCGATGGGCACCTCCCGCGCCAGGTGCTGAAGCTGGAGCAGCGCCTGGGCATCGGCCACCGTCTCGACCTCGACGACCTGGTTGGAGGTCGTGCGCACCAGGATCTCGGTCAACTGGTCGCGGCTGGGGTACTCCACCTGGAGCTTGAAGAAGAAGCGGTCGAGTTGGGCCTCCGGCAGAGGGTAGGTGCCTTCCAGCTCGATCGGGTTCTGGGTGGCGAGCACGAAGAAGGGCCGCGGCAGATCGTACGACTGGCTGCCCAGGGTCACCGTGTGCTCCTGCATCGCCTCCAGCAGCGCCGACTGGGTCTTGGGCGCGGCGCGGTTGATCTCGTCGGCCAGCACCAGGTTGGCGAACACCGGCCCGGACTGGAAGCGGAACTGCCGCTCGCCCGACTCGGTCTCCAGCAGCACGTTGGTGCCCAGGATGTCGGCCGGCATCAGGTCGGGCGTGAACTGGATGCGGCTGTAGCGCAAGTCCAGCACGTTGGCCAGGGTACGCACGAGCAGCGTCTTGCCCAGACCCGGCACCCCTTCCAACAAGGTGTGCCCGCCAGCCAGGAGCGAGATCAGCACCCCGCGCACGATGGTCTCCTGGCCCACGATCACCCGCGCCACCTCCCGCTCGATGGCCATGGCGATGCTCTGAAGCCGCTCGACGGAGGCTGTGGGTGCCATCATGGGGACCTCTCTCCTGACTGGAAGTAGTCGTGTACCGCTTGCAGGTGGCCGAGCGGGATGCTGGTGTGCTCGGCGGTGTCACGCACCGGGTCGGTGGGTTGGGGGAGGCCCTCCTGCAGCGCCCCGGACTCATCGGCATCCTTGAGGCTTAACGTCGGGCCAGCGGCGCGGCTGGAGCCCTTGCCGTCGCCCGTGCCAGCCGGACGCCCCTCGATCTCCACCTCCCGGCCCGCCACGTTCAGACGAGTGGGCTTGCCAACGGGGTTGAAGGAGCCCAGGTTGGTGCCCGGCCCGCCGGCCGAGCTGGCCGCGCTGCTGTCGCCCTCGTTCGCCAGGCCCGTCGACGGGTTGGCGCCAGCCCCATCGGCCATCTGCAAGTCGCTGGCGCTGGCGCCGCCCGGACCCTCCAGGTCCCCCTCACCCTGCCTGCGCTGCTCCTCCTGGAGGCGTTGCCACGCCTGGGCCAGTTCCTCCTGGGGGATGATCTGCTGGCTGGCATCGGACATGCTCTGGCTCAGCCGATCGAGCGCCTGTTGAGTGGAGCGATAGTCGCGCCCTGCAAGCGCCCGCGCCGCCCGGTCCTCCTGCCGGGCCAGGTCGGGCGACGACTCGTTGGTGTCGCCGGCCGCCTGGCGCAGCGCCTCGGACAGCTCCGACTTCGCCTCGCGCGAGAGCTGGTCGTTCTCGCGCCCCAGGTTGCGCAGGTTATTCGCGGCCTGGGCGTAGTTGCCGCGCTGGAGCTGCTCGCCGATCTCACGCGCCGCGGCCGTGCCGGCCAGCGCCCGCGCCAGGCGAGCGAGCGCCGCCTGCTGGCTGCGCGAGCGGGCCATCTGCTCGCGCAGTTGCTCCTCCGTCTGTGACCCGAGCAGTGGGGGAGGGGGCGGAGCGGCGAAGGGGTCGCTGGCCTCGTCCCGGGGAAGCAGCGGCAACTGGACCCCCGCCTGGGCCAGCAAGCCGGAGCGCAGCACAGCCTCCTCCAGGCCGCGGCGCAGGGTGGCCACCGGGCTGACCTCGGGGTCGAGGTTGCTGGAGACCAGCAGGCTCGCCAGGAACAGCGCGAGCAGCGCGCCGGCCAGGGCGGCCGACCGGCGGAGTTGGCCCAGGGGCGCCACCCGACCCACGGGCTGGCGCTGCACAGCGCGCCAGGCATCGTCGAGCTGGCGGGCGGCCATCGAGCTGGCCAGTCGCCCCTCCAGGATCTCCAGGGAGGTAGCAACCCGCTCCTCCAGATCCAGGCGGCGGTCGGCGACCCGGGCGGCCTCCTGCAAGGAGGGGCGGCGCACGAGCGCGCCGGCCAGGACGGCCAGCGCCAGCAGGCTAGCCGCCAGGTGAGGCTGGAGCCAGGTGGGCTCGCGCGCCTCCCACAGGGCGACCAGGATCAGCAGCAGCCCCACCAGCGCGCCCAGGGAGAGGCCGCGCAACGCCCCGGATAGGACGCGCTGCCACCACAGCCGACGTCGCAGCACACCCACCATGCCGCGGAGATGTTGAGGCGCGCCGCTGGCCAGGGCCTGTCGCATGGGTCGCTCCAGGGGGGAGGAAACGTTCTCTGCGCACTTTCCACTTTATCAGAGATGGGCGCCGATGGGAACCACTCCGGAGTCGACAGTCGACAGTTGACAGTCGACTGTCGACTTCACCGGGGCTGGAGGGCTTCGGCCAGACGCCTCAGCGCCTCCGCGATTCGCGCCCGCGCCTCGGCGACGGGCTCGCTGCGCAGCGTTCGTTCGACCTCGTCCACCAGGCGCTGGGCTGCGCTCACCAGGCGCTCCTCGGCCTCCCGGGCCTGGGGTTTCTGGAGCAGCGCTTCCAGCCTGCGGCGAACCTCGTCGATCGCGGCCTCGGCCTGGTCGCGCACCCGATCGGCGTGCTCGCTGCGGATCGCCTCGTCGAGCCGGCGCGCCAGGTCGTCCAGTTCGCTTCGCACGCGCTGGGCCTCCGGCCCGCGCAGCAACTCCTCCACGCGCTGGCCCAAGCGCTGGAACGCTTCACCCAGCTC
>JACQUR010000093.1 GCA_016210245.1 Chloroflexota bacterium | reverse complement strand
CTGCTGCTCGATGCATACGCGGGAGTGGGGACGTTCGCTGTCGCCCTGGCGCCGCGCTGCCGGCGCGTTATCGCCGTCGAGGAGTCCGCCGCCGCCGTGGACGACGCGATGGCGAACATCGCGGGCTCCCCCAACGTGCAGTACTTCAAGGGGAAGGTCGAGGAAGTCCTCCCGGACCTCGGCGAGAGGCCGGACGCGGTGATCCTCGACCCGCCCCGCCAGGGCTGCCACCCGAAGGCGCTGGAGGCCGTTCTGGCCCTGGCGCCTGGGCGCATCGTCTACGTCTCCTGCGACCCCGCCACGCTGGCCCGCGACCTGCGGGTCCTGTCTGACGGCGGCTTCCACCTGCGCGAGGTGCAGCCGCTGGACATGTTCCCGCAGACGTATCACGTCGAGTGCGTGGCCACGCTGGAAGGCTGATTCGGTACTCCTAGCACGACGTGCTACCCTCACTCCGACCGCCCCCCTTGCGCAAGCACACCGCTCCACGATATGATACCTGGACAACTTTTTGCGGGGAGATTCGAGGGAGACGACATGGTACCTACGGCGCGGACCAGACCGACCAGCGCGGAGCCCGCGACTACCACCCGGGCCAGGACCCCGCGCGGGACACCGGCCGGCGACTTCCGGATGCTGGCCAGGTCTTTCGAGCGCAGCCTGCTGGCGGCCAACCGCTCGCCGGCAACCATCCGCATCTACACCCTGAGCGTGCAGCAGTTGGGCGCCTTCCTGGAGGCGCACGGCATGCCCACCACGGTCGCCAGCCTCAGCCGCGAGCACGTGGAGGAGTTCATCAACCACGTGCTGGAGCGCCGCACGCCCGGCACGGCCCACACCCGCTATCGGGGCGTGCGCCAGTTTTTCAAGTGGTGCTGCGAGGAGGGCGAGATTCAAGCTTCGCCTATGGCGAGGATGCACCCGCCCAGGCTGGCCGAGGTGCCCCCGCCCATGCTGACCGACGACGAGTTGCGCCGCCTGCTCAAGACGTGCGAGGGCAGGGACTTCTTCGCGCGGCGCGACCTGGCCATCATCCGCCTGTTCGTCGACTCGGGCATGCGCCGCTCCGAGCTGGCCTACCTCAAGCTGGCCGACGTGGACCTGGACCAGAACCTCGCCTCGGTCATGGGCAAGGGCCGCCGCGGACGCATCTGCCCCTTCGGGCGCAAGACCGCCCAGGCGCTCGATCGCTACCTGCGGCTCCGTGCCCAGCACAAGCACGCCGACGCCGAGGCGTTCTGGCTCGGGCCGCAGGGTCCGCTGAGCGACAGCGCCGTGGACCTGATGCTGCGCCGCCGAGCCAGCGAGGCCGGGCTGAAGTTGCACGCCCACCTGTTCCGCCACGGTTTCGCCCACACCTGGCTGTCGCAGGGCGGCCAGGAGGGCGACCTGATGCAACTGGCCGGCTGGCGCTCCCGCACCATGCTCGCCCGCTACGGTGCCAGCGCGGCCGCCGAACGGGCGCGGGAAGCGCACAAGCGGCTGAGCCCGGGCGACCGACTCTGATGGCGGACAAGGAGGAACGCGCCGCGCCGGCGCTGGCCACGGTGGAGGTGTGAGCATGGCACTGTTGGCGCGATTGAACAAGGCTGGGACGCGCGTGCTGTGTGGTGCGCGCGACTGCGGAGCCGAGCTGGCGCAGGTTAGGGAGATGGGGGACCGCACGCGCCTGCTGGTCTTCGGCCCCGGCTGGGCGGTGCGAGGCGAGAATGGCGTTTGGGCGCTGTCTCGGCATGCCCGGCGTAGGATGGAACAGGCGCAGCGCGCGCGTAGCCCGGGACCGCTTGCCGCGCGCTACGCCCCGTCCGGGCAACCGCGCCTGCGGCGCCCTGTCGGCTCCACAGTTGAGGACTGGGGGCGCATGACCGGGTGGTACGTTGCGGACCTGCCGGTCCAAGCCGCCTGCCCGACCTGTGGCAGCCTTCAATGGCTGGAGGCTGCCACGCTGCGGGTGTACTCCGAAGACTGGAAAGGTGAGCCCGAGGAGTACCGTCCGGTCTGGTGGAAGGAATGAACGATATATTGCAGCACACACTGCGCTGTGCTAGACTGCACGTAGCCGAATCAGTGTAGAGCCGGAGCGCGGCCATTCCGCGACCCACGGGGCTTCAGGAGCAACGGGGCGCATGGGGAGGCCGCGTCTCATGCTCACCCCGGAACAGCGCTCGCTCCGAGCGCGTATCGCTGCGCACTCTCTCCACGCGCAGCGCGACCCCCGCGAGACGACCGCCAGAGCCCGCGAGACGTTCCTCGCGCGTTTCTTGCGCGAGGTCGACCCGGAGGGCGTCCTACCGCCTGCCGAGCGCCAGCGCCGGGCAGAGCACGCGCGCAAGGCGTACTTCGCGCGGCTGGCGCTGAGGCGTTCGCGCAAGCGTCCCCGGCGCAGCGCCCAAGACGAGGCCGCCCCGGCGGATGGGGCCAGGGCGGCGGGCCGGGAGGTGCGACGTGGCAGCGTCGACTCTCCAGACTGATTCGCCCGTCACTCGGCTGCAGGTCCGGCTGGATGGCGTGCGCCAGACCCCGACCGGCTGGGAGGCCCGCTGTCCGACGCACGACGACCGGCACGCGAGCCTGAGCCTGGCCGAGGGCGATGATGGGCGGGCGCTGCTGTGCTGCCACGCGGGGTGCAGCGCCGAGCAGATCGTCGGCGCCCTCGGACTGTCGCTGGCAGACCTGTTCCCTGAGCGTCCGAACGGAGTGGCGCGCGGCGCGGACAGGAAGCAGATCATCGCCACCTACGCCTATCGGACAGCCGATGGCGCCCTCTCATTTGAGGTGGTGCGTTTTGAGCCAAAGGACTTCCGCCAGCGGCGACCGGCCAAGGCGGGCGGCTGGGAGTGGCGGGCAGGCGACCTCGGTCTGGTCTACCGCCTGCCCGAGGTGCTCGCAGCGGACCCGAGCGCCACGGTCTTCGTCGTCGAGGGCGAGAAGGACGTGGACAACTTGGCCGCACTCGGACTGGCGGCAACCTGCAACCCGGGCGGTGCGGGCAAGTGGGTCGACCGGCACAGTGACTACCTTCGCGGTCGGCGGGCGGTAGTGCTCCCGGACAACGACAAGCCCGGCCGCAAGCATGCCCAGCAGGTCGCCCGCTCGCTCCACGGCGTGGCCGCCAGCATCAAGGTGCTGGAGCTGCCCGGCCTCCCGCCGAAGGGCGACGTGAGCGACTGGATTGCGGCCGGCGGCACGGCGGAGACGCTGGCCGAGCTGGTGCAGGCAGCGCGGCGGTGGTCGCCAGCGACCGAGCAACCCGGCAACGGACTGGTCACGTTCACGGCGGCGGACCTGCTGAGCATGGAGTTGCCAGAGCCGAAGTGGGCGGTAGCTGGCGTCATCCCTGAAGGCCTCACGGTGCTCGGGGGCAAGCCGAAGCTCGGAAAATCCTGGTTCGGGCTCGGGCTAGGCGTCGCGGTGGCCTCTGGCGGCCGGGCAGTCGGGAAGATCGAAGTGGCTGCGGGGGACGTGCTGGTGTTGGCGCTGGAAGACACCAAGCGCCGCTTGCAGAGTCGCCTTGCGCAGATGCTGGGCGACGCGGCCGCGCCCAGTCGGCTCGTGCTGGCGACCGCCTGGCCGCGGCTCGACGCGGGCGGGCTGGAGCTGCTGGATGCCTGGCTACACGACCACCCGGGGGCTCGCCTGATACTGATCGACACCCTTGCACGGGTGCGGCCCACCCGGGCGCGGAATGGCGACCTCTACACGGAGGATTACGCCGTGGGCATGAGTTTGAAGGCCCTGGCCGACCGCTGCGCCGTGGCGATCGTGCTGATTCACCACCTTCGCAAGATGGGGGCTGACGACCCGGTCGACGCCGTGAGCGGCACGTTGGGACTGACGGGTGCCGCAGACGCGGTACTGGTGATGAAACGCGAACGCGGGCACCACGACGCTGCGCTGTTCATCACGGGGCGCGACCTCGAAGAGCAGGAACTGGCCCTGAAGTGGGACCCGGCCATCTGCGGCTGGGTACTGGTCGGCGACGCCGCTGAGCAGCGAATCAGCCAGGAGCGAGCGGCCGTGATTGAGGTGCTGCACGACGCTGGGCGGCCGCTGAGCCCGACCGCCGTAGCGCCGCTTCTGAGCAAGAACCTCAGCACCACCAAGGGGCTGCTGTGGAGGATGTCTCAGGACGGCCAGCTTCTGGTGGACGGGCGCGGCCGTTACGCTCCCGCAGTAAGCAACCAACCGCATCAACCTGATCAACCGCGTCAACCAGGCAAACCGCATCAACCGATGGCGCCAGGTTCGCGGTTGACGCGAGGTGACTCGGTTGATGCGGTTTGCCTGGTTGACCCTGAAGCGGAGTCAGGCGTGCGTAGCCACGCCGAGGCCGCACTACGCGCGGAGGTGATGACCGATGCCGTCGACGATTGACGCGGTTGCGCGCGCCCACGAACTGGAGCAGAAGATCGCACGGCTCCAGCGGAAGATCGCCGTGGCCCGCCAGGCAGGCGCCAACCCGCTGCTGATCGAGCGGGCCGAGCGCAAGGCGCTGGAGCTGCTGGAGGAACGCGAGGCCATCGTACAGTGGAGCCGTGCCGTCAACGGCTTGCCCTGGGACCGCGCCGTCGTTGCCCGCCACCTCCTGAACGTCGCGTGGCGTGGCGGCGACATGGCCGCGGCGCTGGAGCTGGCCGATGCCTTGCTGGCGGTGGAGCAGGCCAGGCTGGAGGCGCGGACGTGAACGGCGTCGCGTGCGCCCTGGTCGGCCGCATCGGGACCGAGCCCGAACTGAAGCACACCACGAGCGGCCAGCCCATGCTGAGCTTCTCCGTCGCCGTCCAGGACGCCAGGGCCGAGCAGGGCGCCCCGGCCGAGTGGATCCGCGTGACGGCCTGGGGCGGCCTGGCCGAGTCTCTGGACGGCTACCTCGGCAAGGGCGCCGAGGTCTACGTCGAAGGGCGGCTACGGCTGTCCCAGTGGCAAGCCCAGGACGGTACGCCCAGGGCCGGGCTGAGCGTCTCCGCCTGGCTGGTGCAACCGCTCGGCCAGATCGGGCGGCGCAAGCCCCAGCAGCCCGAGCGCCCGAGCGGCAACGGCCTGGCTGGTCGACGGGCCGACCGCGACGCTGCCCGCGCCCGAGCTGGCAGCGTCACCTGGCCGGGAGAGGCAGGCTGAACGTTCGGCCACATCCAACGCAACAATGAGCAACGGCATGGCAACGCTGACACTGGCCCAGGCAATCGAACAGGAGCAACAGGCGCACCAGCGGGCGCAGGCCCTGGGCAACGAGCTGCACCAGCGAGAACGCGAGCTGGCTGAGCTGGACCGCGCGTTCGAAGCGGCGGGCGCCGACCCGGCGGCGTTGGCCCGTCTGGTGTCCCAGCGCGATGGGTTGGAGCTGGCCATTGGCCGCCTGCGAACCCGAGAGCTCGAGCTATCCCACCAGCGCGAGCGGGCCAGGACCGCGCGCGTCGACGTGGAGCGGGCGATCGTCGGGCTGCACCACCAGATCGAGGACGCCAAGGGCCGGGCCCAGCGCTGGGCGATCCTGATTCGGGAGAGCGAGGCCGAGCTGGCCGCGCGACAACGACAGCACGCCCTGGCCTCGGAGCGCCTGGCCGAGCGGAAGGCGCGCCTGGCCGTGCTGGGTGGCGGCCAGGAACGGCCATGAGCGGCCACGGCGGGCTGCCGAGAGAATCCTCTGGCCGACGTGCCCGGCGGCCATCGCCCTGCCGCGCGCGCTGCTCCTGGCCCGCTGGCGAGTGCGCCCGGGACGCGGAGCTGCTGGCCAGCGATCGCCAGGAGCTTGACGCCCTGCTGGCCGAGGCAGCGGGCGACACGGAGTTGCTGCTGGCGGAGCTGACGACCGATGAGCCCGACCTGGCCGAGCTGCTGCTGGACTTCTAGCCACGGGAGGCGCCGCACCATGTACACATCGACCGCTATAGCCCGCCGGCGCTGCCTGGCCGCCCGGGCCGATGGGACCCCCTGCCGCGCCTGGGCGCTGTGGGACGACCCCGGCCAGCGCTGCCTGGTCCACGCCGGTCGCAACCACCATGGGCCGCTGCTCCCTGGCCCCACTGCCCCCCGACGGGCACGGTACACCCCCTGCCTGTGCCCTGGCTACGCCTGGCCCCACCGGCCGGGCGGCGGATGGTGCCGCTGGCCGGATCCGCCCCTGGAGCGCTGCCCGATCCCGGCGGGCACCCACGGCTGGCCCCGTCGGACGTAACGGCGCGCTGTGTCACGAAACGTCCTATAACGGACCGGAACGGACCGGAACGGACCGGAACGGACCGGAACGGCCCCTGCCGGGTGGGCGGCACGCTGTGTCGGAAAACCCGACATTGCCCGACCCCATCAATAACCCCAAGGGGAAACTGTTGTGTCGCCGCTGCCCCTTTTCTTGTGGTTCGACGGGTGCCGGACCGCTGCCCCCACCTGGGCGATTCACCTCAGGTTGACCACTAACAAAAGAGGGGGCGCTGGTCGGGAGCCAGCACGTGCCGTTGCCCCCCAGCGGGCACAAAGTTCACGCCTGAAAAAGGCGCTCCGGCCGCTCGCCCCGGCCAGGGCCTGCCATCTGCCCCTGGCTCACGGTTACCACCTGCCCTGCATCTCCGACTGCGAGTCTGTGTTTGCATCCAAGAGTCATCCCAGAGCATCTAACGATACGCGCCGCAGCAGTGTGTCACGCTGGGGGGATACCGTCCTGTGGTGGGGTGGGCGGGCGCGGCTGGTGGTAGCACGTGCCCCCCCCATGTGATCGCAGTAGAAAGGGCGGGGGAGCGCAGCCGCTGTGGGGCGCGCGCTACTCGTCAGCGAGAACGATCTCCAGGTAACGCTCTCGTGTGAGACCACAACTAACCAGATCAATCAAGTCGCTAACCGAGGGCAGGTAAAGTTCACGCTTGATCTTGCTCAACATGTTCGCGCCGATCGGTGTATTCCTCCCGTGCCAGCTATGTGATAGCATGGTTCGCGCCACCAAGACGCCTTCGTCCGTGTAGACCTCACAGCGGATGTGATTGGCGCTTTCGTTCACACGGCAACGGAGTTTCTGCCTGAGGGCTCTCTCGAGGTCAGACGAGTTAAGACTGGCCGGCACTGGAAACTACGATCACCTCGCTGAGGCGGCTACGCAGTTGCTGCATCCTGGGAGACAACCGGACATTGGAACTGACGATTCGCTCGTAGTCCTCGGCAATGCAGTCGGCAAGACTAGCTAGCGCCGTCATCCGATCATCGCCGAAAGCATGTAGATTCAGGTCTTCTTGATCAGCTACTACCGCATCCGCCTCCCAGCGCAGCACTACTCTTACGCTGTGTCGGAGAACCAGTGTGTCGCTGATCCGCCCTGCGAGGTGCCAGACCTCCTCGTACTCCACCGGAGTTGTGATTTCTCCTAACACCGATCCAAGGTCTGACATACGGGGCGAAGCTGTTCCCTGCAACTCGAGCTCCGGGGGGGCGTAGACCGAACGGTAGCTACTGACGTGTTGCTTAGACCAGTCGGGGGGCGACGTCGGCAGCGCAGGTAGGTCAATCACCACTCGTCCTCCACTCCTAGCTCGTCCAGAAGTTCCTTGGGCAAGGGAATCTTGCCGATCTGTTCCTCGTACGCCCGCATGTTCTTCACGAAGATCTTTGCCATCACCTTCGCATGCTGAGGGCTCATGTGAACCCTCACGCGAGGTCGGTGGGGCACGCGCTTCACACCGGGCGGCGGCTTCTGCCCTTGCCCGAACTCGATCGTGACGCCGTAGACAGAGACTTCGAACTGCACTGCGTCCGAGTATACGTCCGGTACGGTCTTTTCTGCGATGATTGAGAAACCGCCAGCATCGCCGTTCGTCTCGCTCACGCTCATCTACCCTTAGCACTTCGGCAGCGATCCCGCTCCAGATCGCTTTCCAACCTCTGACACCCCAGACCCCCACGCGCCGGCTAGGCATCTAACGCCGCTAGCGGCGAGCCTGACTGTCCACGCCCGGCGAGGAGATGCAAGAAGCAGACCTCGAAGAGGGCCTGAGAGTAAGCCAGTGGTCCGAAGATAGTCACAGTATAGTGGGGCATCCTCCCCCTTGGTATAGCCCGAATGGGCTATTCTCCTGCGGGTGCGTTCACAGATGGCATCATCCGGCGACTTTCCACTCATCGTTCGCTCATCTTCAGGACAGTTCTGGAGAATGCCGCGCCACAACATATTGTGGTTGGAGGCAGCTCGCACACAAGATGTAGACCTGCGTCGCCAGGCATCACTGTGCCGCTCGTCGGCCAACGCGGCCGGACAGGCGCGCGCGAGGTCGATTTGGGTGGCAACTTGACAATAATCGGCGTCTGGCGGGTCAATGCTCCGATCCGGCTCCGGAAATGAGCGAACGATGAGTATGCAGCAGGCCTTTGGATAGGGCTTCAAGCGACGACGGGGAGGTCAGCCAATCTGCTGCCTCGCCCGCTTCCCGCAACGTGCTATGCGCTCATCCCAGTTGCCTCCCCAACCCTGGCGCTTCGCCTCCTTGCACAGTCGGATGGCTTCCACATAGTCGCCCTGCCTCTCTCGAATGATGGCGAGTTGCTCGAACCCCGTGTGCTCTGGTAGCCCATCGTCCGTCCCCATGGATCGGTACCACCGCCTGAACGCACGGGCTGCTCTCGGCCCTAGCGCGATCTGCTTCTCGCAGGCCACTATGGCCGCATCCAGCATGGCCGGGTCCGTCTTGCGCAGCCGATAGTAGGCAGGAACCTGCGAGCCATAGACGAAGTGCAGATCAAGCACATCGGACGAGGTCGCGGCCAGTGCTTCGGCCTTGGCCAGCACGCGAAGCGCCAGGCCACAGTTCTCAACGTTCATCAGCCAGGTTGCTAGGTCCGTCAGGAACCCCGCAGCATGTCTCGAGGAACGGCCGACCTGTCCCATCGTGAGCGGTCGTCTCTCGGTCTCTCCCATCGGATGAAACGTCGACTCGATGCGCTCACGCTCGGCAGCGCTGAAGGCAGACAGCCACCAGTCTGCCAGTCCATAGGCACCGATGTAGCCCTCGATCTTCGGCTTACCGAAGAGGCTGAAGCCCACGATGCAACTCCACAGGCACGCTAGGCGGTCGCCGTGTCTTGGGTTTAGCACCCGGGAGCCGAGAAGAGCCCTGTTGCCCTTCCTGGTGCGTCTCAGGGCACGCTAATCAGCGAACCGCGCCTCTCCCGGCTTCACCATCCGGTGTACGTTCATCCGGTGGCCACACTGCGGACAGTGCCTCTGAAAGAGCCCGATGGTGAACCGTCCGACCAAGCCAAAGGTCAGCCGCCAGGGTAGCATGAGCAGGGACTTGAGCCCGATCTCGGTGCAACGCGCGCAGTCACGACACCCGGATGCCATCGTTCACCTCTCCAACGCTTTTCAGCAACTCGCTGCCCGGCGAGGATGCCTCCCGTGCTCCACAGCACAAGACCAGTCTACTCTCTCCTGTCCGATCGGAACAGAGGCCAACCCAACCACAACTCTTGGGTGGCTCTTCTTACCCTTCCTGGTGCAACGCAGGGCACGCTACGCGGTGTCCTGGCCGTCCTGCCCCAGCGGCGCCTCGCCAGCGGGCTGAAGCGACGGTAAGAATTCGTCCACATCGCTCGGCCCTACCCCGAGCGCCGAAGCAATAGCGCGCATCACCCGCGGCCTGAGCTTCCCGTGGCGCCGGTTCTCAATCAGCCAAATCGTGTTCTCGGAAACCCCGGCTGCGTCTGCTAACTCCCGCTGCGTCATCGGCTTCTTGCGCCGCAGTTCCTCAAGTGACGGCATCGCAAACCTCCCGTGCTGCTCCCTTAGTATACCCCCAGCAAGGCCACAAGGGCACCAAAATAGTGGCACAGAGTAGCCACAAAAGCCTTGACGCGGCCACAGCTAACCCTTATACTAGTCATAGAGCAGTCACAAAACCAAGGGAGGGCGCCCTCAATGGTCACCACGATCGACACCACCGACCCGCGCAGTCTGAAGGCCCTCAGCATCTTGGAGGGCAGCGGCCAGTGGCTCAAGTGCCGCACCAAGGATGGCCGCAAGGCATTCGGCATCCCCAGCCAGAGCGAGCCCAACAAGTACCACCTGGTGGACTGCCAGAGCTGCACCTGCCAGGACTACCAGCGCCGTGGTGGCCCCTGCAAGCACATCACGGCGGTTCGGCTCTACTGCGCCAGAGCGAAGGCTCAGCAGCCCCGCCCGCGCCACGAGGCGGCGCCCCTGGCCCACCAGTCCCGCATCGGGCGGATGTTCCACGGCGACGGCGACGACGACCAGGACCAGTAGACGGCAGGCCCCCGGCCAGCACCACCTGGCCGGGGGCGTATACCCCCACAAGAAGCAAGAGCGATGGCGACGACGAACGGCAAGGCGGACAGCCTCAGCGGCACGGTGGAGGTGGTCAATCGGGCTGGCCTGCGCGTGGCCGGCCACTGGCTCAGGTTCGCGGATCCGGGCAACGCGCCCCAGGTTGCCCGTGGCCAGCAGGTACGGGTGGAGGTCGACGGCACCCATATCCGAGCCCTGGCCGTGGTCGACCCCTCGGAGCCCCAGCCCGACCCGGAGCAGGCGGCCCGACGGCTGGCCCTGCTGGCCGCGGCGGCCACCTTTCTGGCCGGGCGGGAGGCGGCGAAGTCGGGCGACGTGGTGAAGATCGCAGCGTCCTGGGAGCGCTGGGTGCTTGGGACTGAGTAGGGCCACTCCCCCGGCCGGGGCCCTCCGGCCGGGGGCGCCCCGGTGGCGGCCGGAGCGGCGAGGGGACCGTTCGAGTGTTCGAATGCTTTTCGGGATGGAAGATGGACGCCCCCCTCCCCCCTGCATGCTCCGACGGCCACCGGGCCGCAGAGCCCACTTCTTATGGAGGGCCGCAACGAGCACGACCACCGACCGACCGAGGCGCCCCCTGGCGACCAGGCCCGCCACCATCCGCTACCGCCCGACCGCCCTGGCCCGCGCCAGGTTCCTCTGCTCGGGCTGCGACCAGTGGGCAGCGCTGGCCAGCTTCGTGCCGACCCCCGACGGGCCGAGGTGCCCGACGTGCGCCGAGCGGCGGCAGTAGGACGCCAAGATGGGCGGGCGGCTCGCCTGGGCTGCCCGCCCCTCCACAGGTATCATGTCACCACACGACACGATACCTGGACACTTTTTCAGACATATGCTACGCTTAGAAGCACAGCGGAAGCACGTCCCTACCGCAGACGTATCACGTCGAGTGCCTGGCCACGCTGGAGCCCAGCGGGCGCGGGAGGCCGCTGGGCGACTGAGCCCGGGGGATGGGTTGGAATGGCAGGGCTGCGGGATGTCCGGCCGCGGGAGGCCATCGCGGCGCTGGAGCGGGCCGGGGGCGTGGTGCGGCCTGGCAAGGGCGACCACGTGAACATCAAGATGCCGAACGGCCAGATCATCACCTTCTCGGGCCGCCGCGGGGCTATCAAGATCGGGGTACTCAAGGCGATGATTCGGAAGGCCGGCCTGACCGAAGAGGCGTTCATCCGCCTGCTGGAAGGGGACTGACGATGGAGTACGTGCTGGTGATCCACCGGGCCGAGGAGGGCGGCTACTGGGCCGAGGTGCCCGCCCTGCCTGGATGTTTCGCGCAGGGCGAGACGTTGGAGGAGTTGCTCGAAGACGCGCGCGGCGCCATCGAGGCGCACCTGGAGGCGCTGCGCGAGGACGGGCAGGCCGCGCCCGAGGAGACGATGATTGCGACCGTGCGGGTGGCGTGACGATGCGCCCGCGCGCCCCACGACGCGACACCATGCGCTCCGACGAGATTCCCCACTGGCCACCTGCCGAAGGCTCGCCTCTGCGATAATGCAGAGAGTGACCAACCGCGCGAATGGCCGCCCGTGCCCGCCCCTCCTTCTCGCCTCCGCCTCTCCCCGCCGTCGGCGCCTGATCGGCTTGCTCGGGCTGCCCTGCGAGGCGGTGGCGGCGGAGGTGGACGAGACGCCCCGCCCGGGGGAGAAGCCCGAGCGCCTGGCGACCCGACTGGCGCGCGCCAAGGTGCAGGCGGTGGCACCTCTGGCCGGCGGCAGGCTGGTGGTGGCCGCGGATAGCGTGGTCGTCCTGCACGGGCGCACCCTGGGCAAGCCTGCCAGCGCCCGGCAAGCCACAGCCATGCTGCGCCGTCTGCGCGGCCAGCGCCACCAGGTGCTCACCGGAGTGGCGCTCCTCGCACCGGACTCAGCACTCAGCACTCAGCACTCAGCACTCAGCACCGGCGCCCGGTACGAGGGCCTGGTGCGCACCGAGGTCCAGATGCGGGCGTATGGCGACGCCGAGATCGCCGCCTACGTCGCCAGCGGCGCACCCATGGACAAGGCCGGGGCCTACGGCATCCAGGATCTGGCCTTCCACCCGGTCGAGCGCGTGCTGGGCTGCTACCTCAATGTGGTCGGTCTGCCGCTGTGCGAGCTCGTCCGGGGCCTGGCCACCCTCGGCTGCACCCTGCCGGCGCTCGACCAGGCGCCCTTCGTTCCCCCCTGCGCGCTGTGCTGCCAGGGCGCCGAGCTGGTGCAGATCGGCACCCCGGGCAGGTTGTTCCTTCCCATGCCAAACCAGTAGAATCCCGCCCGGTTTGCGCTGCTGGGGCGGCGCAGCCAGGAAGGTTTGCCGGGACCACCGGGCGCGCAGAGCGTGGCGCGGACCGAGCGGACACTACGCCGAGTCGACAGTCGACAGGTCACAGTCGACAGGGGACGAGCGGACTGTGAATTGTCGACTGTAGACCAGGTCTGGCCGTGTCCATCCGTAGCCTCCGTGCGCCCAGTGGCGACTCTCGAGGTTCTGCCGGGGACGGTGCGTGTTCGACGTGGACCTGCGGCGCGACCGCTTCATCAAGGTCTGGCGGGTGACGAGTGGCAGCGTGGAGGCCACGGCCGCGGTGATCCGCCGACCGCACGGCTTCAGCGCGGCCGTCCATTGCGCGCTGCCCGATGGCGGCATCCGCACCTGGCGCTGGCCTGGCCAGCAGGGCAGCCTGCTGACCGACCGGGAGGCGGTGCTGTCGATCTTCGGCATCGACCGCGACTTCACCTCGCTGCCCGGCACGCACGTGCGGATCGACTTTCCCCAGGGCTCCAGCCACGCCGACCAGGTGGTGATCCTCATGGAGTACGGCCTGCTGGACCTGGCGCCCGGCGCCGAGGCGCCGGACGACCTGGAACTGGAGGAGGACTGCCGGTTTTGGGGCAGGCCGGAGGCGCCCGGCTGGTGAGCTCGAGCTCACCATCCGGGCGCCTCCGGCTTTGCCTACCTTTGCGCGGGCGTGGGAGTAGGCTGCGGGGGCTGGTCGCCGGGGCCCGTGGTGGGCTGCGGCACGGCAGGCGTTGCCACCGGGCTCGGGGTGGGCGTGGGACGCCCCGCCGTGCCGACCAGGGTGACGTTGTGCGACGGCTGATAGCGGCTCACCAGGTTCAGCGTGCGCGTCTCGCCCTGTGAGGTGACCTTGCGGACCAGCCGCACGTCGAACCCGTCACGCGCCGCCTCCACCACCACGCGCTGGCCATACGGGAGGGTCGGGTCGTCCTCGACGATCGGCTTCGGGTCCGCGGGCCGGGGGTGGCTCTTGGTCGGTCCCTCCACCTCCACCTTCCAATCCGGCTTCGTGCCGTAGAGCGCGAAGTGCAGCTTGTCCGACTCGTCCGTCCAGGCCTGGATGAGCAGGTGGGAGGACGTGGGGTTGGTGAAGCGGAAGTCCAGCCCGGCCTCTTCGTCGACTGTGGTATCGATGCCAATGGTGCCCTTGGAGGCGTAATTGGGGATCCAGTACAGGTGCGGATAGCGCTCCTCGATGGTGTAGCCCGCCCAGAAGACGGAGTGCAGGAGCGTGGTCGCGACCTGGCAGATCCCACCGGCCACGGAGGGCACGGTCTTGGGGACGCCATTGCTGCCTTGAATGGCGTAGCCCCAGCGGAAGCCGGCCTCGAGCGTGGTGGGGCCCACGGCCTCGTTGAAGGAGAAGGTGGCGCCTGGCGGCACCACCGTCCCGTTGATGCGCTCTGCGGCCAGGCGAATGTTGTGCCGCTTGGCCGGCACGGAGCCGGCGAAGGTGGTGCTGGATTCCTCCACCAGCTCCTTGATGCCCAGGCCGTACCGCTCCTCCATCGGCACGGCCGCCTTGGCCACAGAGACGGGGAGCTTCAGGGTGTGGTTCGGGCTGGCCAGCGCCGCCAGCATGGCCTGCACGGCCTGCTCGGGCTCGAGGCTCACCCCGGGGCGGCTCGGCCGGAGCACCTCCAAGCGCCCCTGAGCCCAGGCGAAGCGGGCATCCACTGGCGTCTGCTCGACCTCGCCGGCAATACGGCGGGCCAGCGCTTCCAGCGGCGCCTGGTCCAGCACCACCTCGAAGGCTCCACTCGCCCGGCGCTCGAAGCGCAGCATGGTTCGGAGCTCGTCGCGCCCGACCGTCCACACCTGCTGCCCGTAGGTGAGCGTCAGGGGGCCGGAGAGGATGGTGCGAGCCTTCTCGGCCGCCGCGGCAACCTGCTCGTCCAGCACCGCTGGCGACGTTTCGGCTGCCACGAGCCCCACTCGATCCTCCCCGCCGACGAGCGCGTTCCGAATACGGCGCAGCGACTCGCCCTGGTCCAGCTTGCGCCCGCTCTGGGCGGGCGTCACCTGCACGTCGAACGCGCGCCCGATGCTGAGCGCCGCGTCGATGGTGGGACGATCGATCTGGGCCGCGATGCGGCGAAGCACCTGGAGCGCCGTCTCCTGGTTGACTCGGGGCTGGATCGCGCCGAGCGTGCGGCCAGACTGGCGCAGCTCCCACAGGCCGCGCGCGCGCGGCAGCACCCAGCCCTGGCGGCCAACGGCCAGCGCCTGGTCCACCAGCGAGTCCACCTCCAGCTCCAGCCCCAGCTCCGCGGCGCTCTGACGCCACTCCTGGCCGCCAGCGGCCAGGGCCAGGGGCTGAGCCAGGATCCGAGCCACGTGCTCGCCCAGTAAGCGGCGAGCCTCCTCGCGCGACTGGCCAGAGAGGTCTTCCCCGAGTGCGGAAACCCCGGGGTAGACGCGGCCCTGGTAGGTCGCGTCATAGTTGGCGACAGCAACGGCGACGCCGATCGCGACCAGCAGCACCAGGGTGACAGGAACAACGAGCAGGATGACGAAGATGGGACGCATGAGCGGGTCGGTGAGCCCTCCTTCACCAGCGCTCAGCAGCGGAAGTTGCGCCCCATCTTACGCGAGCACCCCCGGGGCGCGCAATGCTTTCCGAATGCTTTTCGCGGAGACATGCACGAGGTATTCCTAAAGGGACGGCCTCACCCGGGTGATCTCCACGGCGACGAAGCCGAGCTGGCTGCCGGCAATGGGCGCCCAGGGCTTCTTGACCCGCACCTTGACCGCCTGAAGCTCTGGGAAGTGGCCCAGCACCTCGGCGGCGATGGCCTCCGCCACGGCTTCGAGCAGGTCGCGGCTGGGGCCCTCCGCCACCTGGCGCACCAGGCGATAGACCTCCGCATAGTCCACCGTCTGAGCCAGGTCGTCCGAGCGACCGGCCGGCTGGAGATCCAGCGACAGCTCCAGGTCCACCAGGAAGCGCTGGCCCAGCCGCTTCTCCTCCTCGCGGGCACCGTGGTAGCCGTAGAAAGCCAGGTCACTCAGCAGGATGTGGTCCATCTGGGATTTCGGATTTCGGATTTCGGATTGACGAGCACGGCCAACCCCATCCCGAATCCTAGACCTGTTGAGGGATGCTTGCAACTTGGCCGCGCCCAGTCCAAAATCCACACAGCGCGATGGCGTTCGGCAATCGCACCCGCCCCGCACCCCAATCCAAAATCCAAAATCCAAAATCCAAAATCGGGAGGGGGCCATGCGCTCGGTCCAGCAGTACGTGGACAGCTTGCGCGACGGTCGCACCGTGTACTTCCGCGGCCGCCGCGTGGAGGATGTCACCAGCCACCCGGTGCTGCGCGCCGCCATCGACCACGCCGCCATCGACTATCGCATGGCCGAGGACGAGCGCTGGCGCGACCTGGCGGTGGTGACCTCGGAAGAGGGGCAGCCCTACAGTCGCTACTTCGCCCTGCCCCAGACGCCCCAGGACCTGCTCCATCGCAGTCGCCTGATCGAGGAGGCCACCCGTCTGGGCGGCACGCTGGTGGTGCTGATCAAAGAGATCGGGACCGACGCATTGTTCGGTCTACACATCCTGGCCGCGGCCATGGACCAGCAGCTCGGCACCGCGTACCTGCCCCGCGTCCAGGCCTTCTACCGCCACTGCCGCGACCACGACCTGGCCATGGCCGTGGCCCAGACCGACGTGAAGGGCGACCGCTCGCTGGGGCCGGTGCAGCAGGCCCACCCCGACTACTACCTGCGCATCGTGGATCGGCGCGACGACGGCATCGTGGTTCGAGGCGCCAAGGTCCACACCTCGGTCTCCGTGAACAGCAACGAGCTGATCGTGCTGCCCACCCGCGCCCTGGGCGAGGGCGACGCCGCCTACGCCGTGGCCTTCGCCGTGCCGATCAACACCCCCGGCCTGAAGCTCCTCGCCAGCCCCTATGGCGGACACCAGAAGAACCGCTTCGAGCACCCGATCTCTGCGCACCACAAGATGGTCGAGACGCTCACCGTCTTCGACGACGTGTTCGTGCCGCGGGAGCGGGTGTTCCTGGAGGGCGAGTGGCAATTCGCCGGGCCGCTGGCGCTGACCTTCGTGGAGTACCACCGCTTCACCGCCGTCTCCTACAAGCTGCCGCTGGTCGACCTGCTGGTGGGCAGCGCCTGGCTGGCGGCTGAGTACAACGGCATCCTGCGGGCCGGGCACGTGCGGGAGAAGCTGTCCCGCCTGGTGGCCTACGCCGAGACGCTGCGCGCGCTGGTGGAGATGGCCGCCCAGCGCGCCAAACGGGTGGAGCCCGGACTGGTGGCCCCGGACCCGCTGACGGTGAACATGGCCAAGCTGCACTTTGCCGAGGGCTACCACCAGGCGCTGATGGCGGTGCAGGACCTGGCCGGCGGGCTGCTGGTCACCGGGCCGGGCCTGGAGGACCTCTCCACCCCCGAAACCGCCGAGTACGTGCGCCGCTACCTGGGCGGGGCCAACGGCGCGAGCGCGCTCGACCGCCTGCGGGCGCTCAACCTGATCTCAGACCTGACCGCCTCGGACTTTGCGGGCTACCAGGCCGTGCTGGCCATCCACGCCGAGGGCTCGATCGAGGCGGAGAAGCTGGTCATGCTGCGCAGCTACAATTCGAAGCCAGCCCTGGCCTACGCGCGGGAGCTGGCCGGGATCAATGCGTAAAACGTAATGCGTAAAACGTAATCGCTCCCGCGCAACTCGTCACGTTTTACGTTTTACGTTTTACGTTTTACGCATTACACAGGGGGAAACCGATGAGCGAGCGACGCTACTGGGACGAGCGCATGGAGACCATGAGCCGCGACGAGCTGGCGCACCTGCAGAACCACCGCCTGCAGTGGCAGGTCCAGCGCTGCTACGAGGGCTCGGCCTTCTACCGCGAGCGCCTGGACCGCATGGGGGTCCAGCCGGGCGACATCCAATCCCTGGAAGACGTGCGCAAGCTGCCCGTGGTGACCAAGCAGGAGCTGCGCGACGAGCAGCAGGCCCACCCGCCGTTCGGGCGCTACGTGGTGGCGCCGCCCCAGAACCTGCGCGAGCTCCACCCCTCCACCGGCACCACCGGCGTGCCGGTCAACACCCTGTGGTCGGAGGCCGACGTCGCCAACATCACCAGCTTCACCGCCCGCACCCTGTGGCAGTTCGGCACCCGCCCGGGCGACATCGTCCAGAACGCCTTCAGCTACGGCCTGTGGGTGGCGGGGCTCTCGGTCCACTACGGCGCGGCCAAGATCGGCTGCCTGGTGTTGCCCATCGGGGCCGGGCTGACCAACCGCCAGGTCGACTACCTTCAGTCGCCCGGCGCCACGGTGCTCATCGCCACCCCATCCTACGCGCTCTATCTGGCCGAAGCGCTGCGCGAGCGCGGGGTCGAGCCCGCGTCCATCCCGCTACGTCTGGGCTGCTTCGGGGGCGAGGCCGGGGCCGAGAACGCCTCCACGCGGCGCAAGATCGAGGCCGGGCTGGGCATCGCCGCCTTCGACTACTACGGCCTGGCGGAGATCGCCCCCACCTTCGCCTCCGAGTGCCCGGCCCAGGCCGGCATCCACTGGGCCGAGGACCACGTCCTGGTGGAGGTGCTCGACCCGGAGACGAAACAGCCCGTGCCCGAGGGCGAGGTGGGCGTGCTGGTCTTCACCCACCTGACCCGCCAGGCCACGCCCATGCTGCGCTACTGGTCGAACGACTACGCCCGCCTGACCACGGAACCGTGCGAATGCGGGCGCACCCATCTCCGCTCCCCGGGCGGTATCCTGGGCCGCCACGACGATCTGGTGGTCTACCGCGGGGCCAAGTTCTACCCGGTCCAGGTGGAGAAGGTGGTGCGCAGCTTCCCCGAGCTGTCCGACGAGTTCCGCATCGAGCTCGCCCTGGACCCGCGCCTCGGCTCCGAGCTCGTGACCGTCGTCGCCGAGCGTCTGACCGACCCCGACCCGTCCCTCCACGACCGCCTCACCCGGGCGCTACGGGAGGAGTTGCTGGTGACGCCCCAGGTTCGCCTGGAGCCGTTTGGGACATTGGAGCGCACGGCGTTCAAGGCGAAGAGGATCCTGGATCTGAGAGGGGAGGCGAGGTAGCAGGAGGCTCAGCGAGTGGCCCAAGCCGCCAGGCCAACCGCACGTCGCTTTCTCTCTCGCACCGCCGCTTGCTTCCGCCACACGCCGATACATACACCCGCCAACTCGCGGCCCGGCGGCACGCCACGCCGGCCTTGCCGTTACCCGTCCTGCTGCGCCAGCCGCCCGTGTGCTGTTTGGCCTCGCCACACCGGCCGCGCCAGGCACGGCTGGTCTCTTCCCACCCCAGGCGACCTTCGATTATCGCCCCAGGCGCACAGCCCGCCGGCAGTGCGTTCGGCTACAATCTCTTGTCGCTGCATCGACCACCGCCAAGGCCGCCGCCACACCTGGGAGCACAGAAGCCGATGATCGAAAAGCTCTTTGACGTCCCCTTCGTAGCTGCACTGGCCCTACGAGAGAAGCAGATCCAGCAGAACTACAGACCCATCATCGCTGTCCACAAATGGTTTGCGCGACGCCCGGGCACACTGTTTCGCTCGCTCATACTGTCTGAGTTCGGACCGGGTCCGCTGCGGGAGACCTATTACAGCGCAAACAAGCTCACAGGCATTAGCATTGCTGATCCTCTTATGGGTGGAGGCACACCCTTAATCGAAGCGAATCGAATGGGATGCAATATCATAGGCTACGACATCAATCCACTCGCCTACTGGATCGTTCGACAGGAAATTGAACACCTCGACCTGACAGCGTACCGCGATGCAGCGAACAAGCTCACACACTCACTCGCGAAGATCATCGGCCGTTTCTACAGGACTGCGTGTCCCCAGTGTGGTATTCAAGACGCCCATGTCAAGTACTTCCTTTGGGTGAAAACAACAATCTGCAGGCAATGCGGTAAGTCAGTCGACCTATTTCCCGGCTATCTCCTCGCCGAGAACCAGCGGCATCCCAACAACGTGTTCATCTGCGCCAACTGCGGAGATCTCTCTGAAACAAAGGATCGGACGAACCCACGAAGCTGTCAATGGTGTGCCGCGCCACTTGCGCGGTCAGGCCCTGCACGTCAGGGGACTTGCAAATGCCCGGACTGCGGAACATCCAACACCTACCCCAATCCCAGAACGGGCGCTCCTACCCACCGCATGTTTGCGATCGAGTATCATTGTCCTAGGTGTAAGCCAATGCAGCAAGGTCGGCTCTTCAAGAAACCTGACACGCATGATCTGCAGCGATATGATGAGGCAGAAGCCACCTGGCGCCGCCTGCAACCAGTCTTCGTTCCAGATGATGAAATTCCAGCGGGCGACGAAACTGATCGTCTGCACCGATGGGGATACCGCTACTACTGGCAGATGTTCAATCCGCGCCAGTTACTCGCCCTTGAGCTGAGTTGCCGCGCTATTGCCGAGCAGGATGATCTGCGGCTCAGAAACGCTTTGGCTACCAACCTGTCGGATCT
>JACQUR010000113.1 GCA_016210245.1 Chloroflexota bacterium | reverse complement strand
TGATCGAGGAGCCGGATGAACCGAAAGGTTCACGTCCGGTTTTGAAGGCAGGCGGGGGAAGGTGACTTCCCTCGCCTAGCCAACCGCCTGCTGACCGCCGGCGCGCCGCTCAACGAGAGCTACGCCTACAACCCCATCGGCAACCTGACCAGCAAGAACGGGGTGGCCTACAGCTACCCGAGCTCGGGCCAGCCGCGCCCCCACGCGGTGACCCAGGTGGGCAGCACGACCTACGCCTATGATGCCAACGGCTCGATGGTCCAGCGGGGCAGCCAGACGATCAAGTACGACCCCCAGCGCCACCCGGTCCGCCTGGACAGCGGCGGGACCACCGTGTGGCGCACCGCCTACGACGGCGACGGGGTGCGGCGCAAGCGCCTGGACCAGAGCGGCACCATTCACTACCTGGGGGCCTACGAGCGGAACGTGGGCAACGGGCTGGACACGACCGAGGTGGTGACCAAGTATTACGGGACCACCTTGGGGAACGTGACCCGCCTGATCGCCTTCCGCAAGGACGGCACGCTCTTCTGGATGGGGACCGACCACCTGGGCAGCACCACCCGGGTGGCCGATGCCAGCTTCAACGCGCTGGACGGCATGCGCTACACGCCCTACGGGGTCTCCCGCGACCCTGGCTCAGCCTTGAACACGGACCACCGGTTCACCTCCCAGGTGGAGGATGCCAGCATCGGGCTGTACTGGTACGGCAGTCGGGCCTACGACCAGGCACTGGGACGCTTCGTCGCGCCGGACACGATCGTGCCAGAGCCGGGCAACCCGCAGGCCATGAACCGCTACAGCTACGCACTCAACAACCCGCTGCGGTTCACCGACCCCAGCGGCCACGTGCCCAGCACGGACATGTTCGACAACTGGAAGGCCTCGTTCTACTCGGACCGCGGCCGCTGGCCCAACGAGCACGAGATCCAGGACTGGTACCTGGCCGCCGAAGGCGTGGACGACGACACGCGGGACGATATTCTCAATACACCCTGGCGATTCCCAGCGGATTTCGGGGCTCTGCTTGGCGCGGTCATCGAGACCGTGCTGCTGGGCAAGTGGGCCCACATGCGCATCCAACGGGACTATCTGCAGCGGCATCCCCGTACCGCCACAGCCGAGATGCCCTACTACGCCGACGGAGAGTGGGGATGGGTTGATCTCGTCGACACCCGGCCTCCGGACGTCATCTTCTGGGAGATCAAGCCCAACACGGACTCGGGCAAAGAGGATGGACGGAAGGCACTGGACAAGCGTGAACGACATCTCAAAGCATTCTTTGCATCCCTCATGCTGAATTTCGAACGTGGCTGGGACTACGACCCGCGGACACTCACGGAGCAGGTCGGGGTGCTTACGGTCACGATCAGGGCGTGGCAGCACCGACGCGGTCTCATCGTCTACGACCTGTCGGTCGACGTGGACCCTGGCGTGGTGATGCAAACCCTCCTGGGCCTGGCGGCGACGCTGCTCACCAGGGAACGGCTCGCGTGGCCCGAACGCCGACCGAGGCGGGTATAGGCCGGCTAGTCCGAGGAGGACTTCTACCTCGATAGACTCGGAGCGACAGGAGCGAGCCACCATGCGCAAACCTCACCTGGACTACGTCCTCCGCGGGTCGACCTCCGCCGCCCGCGCGCACGCGCCGGCCATTATCCAGTGGCTGGAGGGCTTCGCCGAACGGTTGAAGGCGCAGGGAGATCAGCCGAAGATCACGACTGGTCGGCCCACCAGGGGTCCATATGCGCTCAATGCCTGGCGTCGATCGGCTGCCGCGATGAAGGCAGGAAAGCTTAGGCGCCTGGGGATTGGGGTTGATCGTGGGGATGGAAGGCACGCGTCGGCCATCTGGTGGCACGATCTCAGCCACCCGTCGGTCGACGAGATCACTTTCGAGGCCACCTATGATCGAGGAGAGATCATCCCGTGGGCCGAGTTCGTGGCGCTGGCACAGAGGGTGGCTGAGGCGTCCGGGCTGGCTAACGGGCTGCTGGTAGCGGCAGGGGTGCATGGTCTCGACGCCACATACACCGACGTGGAGGCCAAGGGCGCCCGGTTCGGGCCGAATGCCCTGGAGCGCTACGTGCGCGGTCCTGGCTGGGGGCTGTGGCTGACCGCTTGCCACCTGGAGGGGTTGGGGGGGCGGGCGCGGGTGCTGCGGGAGGCGCCGGTGCATCGCATCGTGGAGCGACCGACGGGGCTGTGGCTGGAGCTGACGGCCGATCCCTGGGACGTGCCGGAGGAGGCGCTGGCGCGGCTGGCAAGCTACCTGGCGCCGATCACGCCCACCGTGGAGCAGGTCCACGCCGTCGACCCGCTCGGGTGGCCGCCCCCTGAGGAGGTGGAGGCGGTCACGGAAGCTGACGCCTATGCCGACTACGCCGGGCCCCCGCTTCGGTTCGAGTGGCTGCTGCTGGACGGCGACACGGTGCCGATCAACGTCCACCTGGCGCAGCAGCCCGCGCCCGAGGTGGCGGCTGCGCTGGAGCGGGCGGTGCTGGCCTGGTACAACGACGGGGCGCAGGAGGCCTACGGGCCGGGCGGGTTCCACGACCTGCGAGGGCCGGACTGGGATGAGCTGACGGTGCGCTGGGACGTGGACATGGGCCCGGCCGACTACGAGCGCGGGCTGGACGACCTGACGCGTCGCCTGGCAGGCTGGTCGGCGAAATGGAAGTGCCCGGTGGCCGCGGTGCGGCTGGGCATGGAGGAGCCGTGACCGTCGTGCTGGTGCCTCGGACGTAGGACAGTCACGCTGCGGTCGCCAGCAAGCCGTGCGTGTACGACCTGGTGGAGCTGCGCTGCGCGGTGGACACGGACCGGAAAGCGGCCGGGCTGGCGGCGGTGAGCTGGGAGGATCCAGCCATCGTGGCCGGGACCGGGGTAGCGGTGCGGGCGCGGCACTTCACCCAGGTGCGGGAGAGCCTCCAGGACCTGTGGACCGCGGCCGGGCTGGGCCTGCTGCCGGAGTTCACGGCGGGGGCGATCCCGACCACGCCGCCGATCGCGCGCCCGGTCAAGACCAGCGACCTGGAGGACCTGCGCAACTGGCTGATGCAGTACGAGCTGAGCGACTGGGGCCAGACGAAGCGGGCGCGAGTGTACCAGGAGTACGACGTCTCGGATCCCGCCAGCGGCCAGTATGGCAAAGGGCGTCGGACCGGGCTGTCGGATAGCTGCGGCGGTGGGACTTTCCGCTGGGACGCGGCCGGGCGGCTGGCGCTGGAGAAGCGGGTGCTGGACGGGTTCACCTACATCACCCAGACC